>JAZDLZ010000288.1:0-7450 GCA_043801535.1 Pseudomonadota bacterium | reverse complement strand
GGCCATTCATTGGAGTGCCATGTCACCGTCGCGCCGCCGATTGCTGCGGCGAGAATAGCACCTCGAAAGAGGAATGGAACAAGGAACTAGGGACTAGGCACAGGGAACAGCACAACCAACGGCTTTTGTTCACACCCCCCCAGAGGAGGAGATGTGTCCTCACGAGGTCGCGCTCACCTCCTTTCGACGCCAGAGGTAGTAGATCGCCGGGTAGACGAGAAGCTCCATCAGAAAGGACGTCACCAGTCCCCCGACCATCGGCGCGGCAACGCGCTTCATCAGGTCAGCCCCGGTTCCGATCGACCACATGATCGGCAAGAGACCGATGAAGGCAGCAGCGACCGTCATGGCTTTGGGCCGTACGCGTTTGACCGCCCCGTGGATGATTGCTTCGACCAAGTCGCCGTCGGTCTCGAGCTGTCCGCGGGCTTTGGCTTCGTCGTACGAGAGGTCCAGGAACAACAACATGAAGACCCCAGTTTCGGCGTCGAGACCCATGAGCGCGATCATCCCGACCCAGACGGCGATCGAGACGTTGTAGTCCAGGGCGAACAGGAACCAGATGGCGCCCACCGCGGAGAACGGCACCGCCAGCATGACCACGGCAGCCTTGAAGCTCGACTTCGTGTTCATGTAGAGGAGCGCGAAGATGAGCACGAGGGTGAGCGGCAGGATCAGCTTCAGCCGTTCCTTGACCCGCACCATGTTCTCGTACTGTCCGCTCCACGCTACTGCGTAGCCCGTCGGTAGCTCTACCCCGGAGGCGACAGCCTGCTTGGCCTGCTCGACGTAACTGCCGACGTCGACTCTCGCGGTGTCGAAATCGACGTAGACGTAGCCGGACAGCAGCCCGTTCTCGTCGCGAATCATCGACGGACCGTCGACCAGCCTCACGTCGGCGATCTCGCTCATCGGAATCTGCCCTTGGCCGTCGGGCAGCGGCAGCAGCACACGCTCGAGCGCATCCACGTCCTCGCGAAAGGCGCGGGCGTAGCGAACGTTCACCCCGTAGCGCTCGCGACCCTCGACCGTCGTGGTCTGGTTGTCGCCGCCGACCGCCGTCATCACCATCATGTTGGCGGCGTCCACGGAGAGCCCGTACCGGGCGAGCTGATCCCGGTCGAGCACGAAGTCGAGGAAATAGCCGCCCGCGACTCGCTCCGCGAAAACACTCCGAGTCCCGGGCACCTTCTGCACCGCTCCCTCGATATCGAGCGCAACCTTCTGAATCACCGCGAGATCCGCCCCGCTGATCTTGATGCCGACGGGTGTCCGGATTCCAGTCGAGAGCATGTCGAGCCGTCCCTTGATGGGCATGGTCCAGGCGTTGCTGATGCCTGGGAGCTGCAACGCTGCGTTCATCTCCGCGACGAGACTCTCCTCGGTGATACGATCGCGCCAGATGGTGCGCAGGCCAGCCTTGAGCCACTCGGGTGCCCAGGTCGAGTACCAGCGCGCGTTCTCGCGCCACTGCGATTCGGGCTCGAGCAGGATGGTAGTCTCCATCATCGAGAACGGCGCCGGATCGGTGGGAGTGTTCGCGCGGCCAGCCTTGCCGAAGACCCGCGCCACCTCGGGGAAGGTCATGAGAATCTTGTCCTGTACCTGAAGTGTTTTCTGCGCCTCGGCGACGGACATGCCCGGCTGGACCGCGGACGGCATGTAGAGCAGCGAGCCCTCGCGCAAGGGCGGCATGAACTCGGAGCCGAGCTCGAAGTAGACGGGCACGGTTGCGCCGACGACGACGAGGCTGGCGAGCACCGTGGCCTTGGCGTGCCTCACCACGAAGCGACACGGACCTTCGTAGATGCGTTGGAGAAGCCGGCTGATGGGATGCTTCTCCTCGGAGTGGTACTTGCCGACGAAGAGCTGGGTGGCAACCCAGGCGAGCGGTCGCGGCCTGAAGCGGAACGGATCGCTGCGCGCGAAGAGCATGCGCATGGCAGGGTCGAGGGTTACCGCGAGCACGGCGGCGATGGCCATCGCCAGGTTCTTGGAATACGCGAGCGGCCTGAAGAGTCGGCCCTCTTGATCGACGAGGGTGAAGACCGGCACGAAGGCCACCGCGATGACGAGCAGCGAAAAGAACACCGTGGGACCCACCTCGAGCAGAGCCTCGAGCCGCACCTTGTGGAAGTCGCCTGGCTTCCCCGCTGCCTGCCAGTGGTAGATCCTGTTGTAGGCGTTCTCCACCTCGACGATCGCGCCGTCGACGAGCACGCCGATCGAGATGGCGATGCCCGCCAGCGACATGAGGTTGGCATTGAGACCCATCAGGTACATGGGGATGAAAGCCAACGCGACGCTGATCGGGATGGTGAGGATGGGAACAGTCGCCGACGGGATGTGCCACAGGAAGAGCAAGATGATGAGTGAAACGATGAGAATTTCCTCGACAAGCTTGCTCTGGACGGTGTGGATGGCGCGCTCGATCAGGTCGGAACGGTCGTAGGTTGTGACTACCTCGACGCCCGCAGGCAGCGATGGCTCGAGCTCGGCAAGCTTGGCCTTGACACGGTCGATGACGCCGAGCGCGTTTTCTCCCTGGCGCATCACCACAATGCCGCCGACCACGTCGCTCTGGCCGTCGAAGTCGGCGATGCCTCGACGCATCTCGGGCCCGAGCGCTACCGTGGCGACGTCCTTGACGGTGATCGGGGTGCCATTGCCGGTCTTGAGGACTAGCTTCTCGAGGTCGGCAACCGACCTCACGTAGCCGCGGCCGCGCACCATGTACTCGCGGCCGGCCAGCTCGACGAGGCGACCGCCGACATCGTTGTTTCCTTGCCGCACTGCCGCAATAACGGCATCGAGCGGCAGCTTGTAGGCCGCCAGGCTAGAGGGGTTCACGGTGATCTGATACTGGCGCACCTGCCCGCCGACCGTGGCAACCTCGGAAACGCCTGGCACGCTCTGGAGCGCGTAGCGCAGGAACCAGTCCTGATAGCTGCGCAGCTCGTCACTCGCGTGTTTGCCAGTACGATCGACGAGGGCGTATTGGAACACCCAGCCCACGCTCGTCGCGTCCGGTCCGAGCTCGGTCCGCGCTCCCGCAGGTAGCTGCGGCGTGATCTTCGACAGGTACTCGAGGACGCGAGAGCGGGCCCAGTAGGTGTCCGTGCCGTCCTCGAAGATGACGTAGACGTAGCTGAAGCCGAAATCGGAGAACCCGCGGATGGTCTTGACTCTCGGCACCCCCAATAGAGACGTGACGATCGGGTAGGTGACCTGGTCCTCGATGATGTCGGGACTGCGGTCCCAGCGTGAGTACACGATCACCTGGGTATCGGAAAGATCGGGCAGGGCGTCGAGAGGGATATTCTTCATCGTCCAGAAGGCGACCGCCAGCGCCACCAGTGTTCCGGCGATGACGAGATACTTGTTCTCGGCGGAAAAGCGAATGATGCGCTTGAGCATGGTTACTGCCCTCCGATCGCCGCGAGCGACGAGCGGAGCTGCGATTCGGAGTCCACCAGGAAGTTGGCACGCACGACGACCTCCTGGCCCTCCGCCAGCCCGCTCACCACCTCGACTTGCTCGCCGCCGCTGCTCTTCGCTCCGAGACGAACCTCGCGCGGCGCGAATCTGCCGTTTCCGAGAGCGAGGAAGACGACATCCTTGGTACCCGAACGAATGACAGCGTCTGCCGGGACGCGTAGCCCTTCTCGCTTCGTCCCCTCGAGCACCACCTCGCCGAACATCTCCGGCTTGAGGATTCCCGTCGGATTCGCGACGTGCATGCGCACCTTGGCAGTTCTCGTCTGCGGATCCAAGAACGGATCGACGAACTCGATCTTCCCCCTGAAGGACTGGCTCGGATATGCCTGCACGGTCAACGACGCGCGCATCCCCACCCGTACCCGGGAAAGGTCGACTTCGTAGGCGTCGGCCATCACCCAGACGGTGCCGAGGTCGGTAATCTCGAAAGGTGTGTCGCCGAGATTCACCCGCGTTCCCTCGACCACATTCTTGGCCGTGACCACCCCCGCGATCGGCGACACGAAGATGAGCGACTTCGACGGTTGGCGGGCCTGTTCGAGTCGCTCGATCTCCTTGGCCGGGACATCCCAGAGCTCCAGCTTCCGCCGCGCCGAGGCAACGAGCGCGTCACCACTGGCGGCCAGCATTCCACCACCACCACCACGACCATCGCCACCGCTACCGCCACCGCTACCGTCGCCGCTACCGTCGCCACCGGCACCGCTGCCGGCACCGGCACCGGCACCGCTGCCGGCACCGGCACCGGCACCGCTGCGATCGCGGCCTTGCCAAAGCGCCTCCCTGGTTTGGAGGGCAAGGAGGTACTCGTTCTCCGCCGCCAACAAGGAGGGACTGTAGATCGAGAACAGCGGCTCGCCCCGGCGTACTGGCCGGCCGACGAAATCCACGTACAGGCTTTCGATGTAGCCTTCGACCTTGACGTTGGTCTTGCGAACGCGAGTCGGATCGATCTGCACTCGACCGACGGTGCGCCAGTCTCCCGCCACCGAGCCGTGCACCACTGGCGCCGTGCGCAGGCCGATGAGCTGCTGCCGCGCTGGATCGATGCTCACGGTGGCGAGCCCCTGGATCTGTTGACCTTCGTTCTCCTCCACCTCGTCCTCGAACACTGGGATGTAGTCCATGCCCATCTCGTCCTTGCGCGGCGTTGGCGACGTCTGTTTCGGATCCATCGGCGACCGGTAGAACTTGATCTTGCGGTGCACCGCGTGTGCCGGCGGTGAGGTGGTCGGTGCCGTCGCTGGCGCTCCCACCGTTGGTTCTCCCGCCGTTGGCGGCGCCGACACAGCCTGGTCCACCTCGACGAGTCTCATCCCGCAGATCGGGCAATCACCGGGATGATCGGCGGTGATCGACGGATGCATGGGGCACTGGTAGAGCGGCTCGTGCTCGTGAGCTGTCCCCCCACGAGGGTGAGAACCCTCGTCGCCATGCAGGAACAGCCAGACTGCGCCTCCACCGAGCACTGCCCCGGCGGCGACCAGGATGAACGCAAACCATGCCATTCGGAAACCTGTCATCCGCCTGGGTTCCGGTATCGAGTGGCCGTCGCTGAAAGAGCTCGTGTCCATGAGGTTCTCCTCGCTCTGTCTACATTCGAGACATCGATTCCGAGCCAGCAGTCCCCGCCGCCGCCGGCGGCGCTGGCGGCGCTGGCGCCATTTGACCGGACGGCACGCCGCCAACGGAGGCGAGACTCACCTCGCGCTGGGCAATGTCGACACGCTGAGCCGCCGCAGCCGAATCGAAGAACGCATTGACGTCGGCGACGTAGCCAATGAGCGCTTCGAGAACCGCAGCGAAGGTTACCCTCCCCACCTGATACTGTGCCATCGTGCTCGAAACCGTCGCCTCGGATTGCACCAGAAGCCCCGAGCGGTACAGCCGGTTGGAGGCGAGCAACGCCTTCAGTAGCTCGAGGCGCTCGGTGACCCGCTGGCGCAACAGCTGACTCGTGGCCTCGGCGCCGAATTGAGAGGCGGTCCTTCTGATGCGGTTCTCCTCGAGTGCGCGCGCTTGCTTGCGGTCGCGCCAGATCGGAACGGAAAACGACATCCCGGCCTGCCACATTGGTGGGAAGCTCCCCCCGCGCGGCATCAGCCCGGCGCTCACAGTCACGTCGGGATAGGCTTCGCGTTCGGCCAGCTCGACGAGCTTGCCCGATTTCTCGATTGCCAGTCGCCATTTCTCGAGCTCGGGACTGCGCAACTCCGCATCCTTGAATGCGGCAGTGGCCTCGGAAAGGGCAGGGTCGGGAATATCGGCCAGCGAACGGCTGGTGGTAACGACATCGTCTAGCGGATGACCTCTCAGCCGGTTCAGCACCGCCACCCGGCGCCGCTCTTCCGCCTCGAGCGTCCAGCGCCGCTGCTCGAGGCGGCTGCGCTCGAGCTGGGCTCGCAGGATGTCCGACTGCGCGCCGTCGCCCACCTCGTAGCGGACTCGTGCCATCCCTTCGGTTTGCATCCAGAGCGTCTCGACCTGGGCGAGCAGGACGAGTTGGTCCCTCACCAATAGCAGGTCAACATAGGCACGCTCCACCTCGGCCTGGACCGTCAGTCGCGTGCGCTCGAGGTCTGTCTCTTGTTGGCGCGTCCCGAGAGCGATCGCCTCACCGCGGAGGTCGCGCTTGCCATACCAAGGGAACGTCTGCGAGGCCATGATGGCGAGATAGCTCGTCTCCATCTCACCAATCTGGATTCTCGCGAATCCGTCGTTTTGAATCCCCAGCGACAGCACTGGGTCGGGAAGCGCTCTCGCCTGCGGGACGCGTTCACGGTCGGCCTGAACGGCTGCCTGTGCCAGGGCAATCTCCGGACGCTTCTCCAGCGCCTCCTTGACCAGGCCCGCGAGCAGCGGATCGTCCACCAGCGCGGGTCCTGCCGCCGCCGAGCCAGATCCGTCGTCCGCCCAGGCGGCGCGTCCCGCGAGGACGTGGACAGCAACGAGAGCGAACAGCGCCACGCCTGCGCACAGGAGTCGCATACCTACTATCGTCACGGACACTCTCGGCGACATCACAGCCTCCCTTCCGGTCGCGGCCGCACACATCATGCGGCTTGCTACTCGACGACAAGTACTCCGGCGATCATGTCCATCGCACAGGCGTACCTCGCCTTGCCTGGCTCGATCGGCGTGAGCTCCACCTCGACCGCCTTGTTCAGCGGCAGGAGCTTGTTGACTCCGAAGTCCTTGATCACGATGGCGGTCGCACACGTCCGTTCGACCTGGCGGGTGACCACCAGCTTCACGGGCAGGCCTGCCTTTACCTTCACCTCGGCGGGGACGAATCCATCGGAGGTGACGGCCATGGCGATGACCTGCGTCTGCGGTGCCTGCGGATTGGGCTGCGTTGTCTGGGTCCGCGTGTTTTGGCTCGCCAGGGTTGTCGCGTGGTCGGTTCCTTCCTGACTGTCGCGGGCGCAGCCTGTTGGCATCACCGACGCCGCCGCAGCAGCAGCTACCGTCCCCACCAGAACCAGGAAGGCATTCTTCGATGTTCCCATGGCCGGTTCCTCCTCTTGAGCTGGGTTCGGCGTGCAGAAAAGCAAGCGGCATACCGAACGTTCGGCGTATCCCATTCTCCAGGAATTTGGCTAAGTTATAGCGCACGGAAGCATCACTTGGACTACCGCACGCTAGCTGGCGCCGACCAGTCGGATTACACTGTAACTCTGCGGGTCACCTTGCACCGCGAAGTGGTAGCCCTTGGCGAGTGTCACCGGCGTGAAGAGCTCGCCATTCCGGGTCCGAAGCAAGTGCACCAGTGCCTTGCCGACCTGCTTGAGGAGCTTCGGTGAGCTCTCGAGTCTGACAGGCACTCCGGCGGCAGCCGAGGTCCCTGACTGACAGGAACACCGGCTGAAGATGGAGTCGGGCGGGCTGATCTTGGCGAAAGTGCTGCGTTTCCTGGGTGAACAGACGATGCCTCTGTGGAAACGATCCGCCC
>JAZDLZ010000287.1:0-3708 GCA_043801535.1 Pseudomonadota bacterium | reverse complement strand
GGCCATTCATTGGAGTGCCATGTCACCGTCGCGCCGCCGATTGCTGCGGCGAGAATAGCACCTCGAAAGAGGAATGGAACAAGGAACTAGGGACTAGGCACAGGGAACAGCACAACCAACGGCTTTTGTTCACACCCCTGCCCCCCCCCGACCCCTTCCCGCCGCGGTCCAAATCGAATAGCTTTGTCCAAGGGAGATCGATCCATGACTCGCGTAGGAACACTGATTGCCGCTATCCCCGTTTGCGCTGCTCTGGTTACCGGATGTGCTGCTCCGCGGCAGACCACCACTTCTGTGACAAAAGCTCCGTCGCCTGTAGACAGGGCCAAGCTCGGACACTATTCGACTGCCGACGGGGAGATCGGTCTGGTGCTCGACCGTTCTGGTGAAAGAGCCAAGCTCCGCTTCGATGGTGCTCAGGACACCGTGGAGCTCGTCGCCAAACCGGGTGCCTACGGTAGAACCGACTATGCCGACGCCGGAGGCTATGTATTTCTCAATATGTGGCCAGATGGCAGGATCACCGCCTACCATCCCTCGCGGCCCGATGGTGTGCCAGTGAAACGAGATAGAGATGCAGACGCGCTCTGACGGTGTGCTCTACTTGCGAGGGGTAGGAGCGCCAGGGTCGTTGAGCAGGGCGACAATCCTGGCGAGGTCGTCTGACGAGGCGCTCGCCAGGAGGCGATCGACCTCGGCGCGCAAGTCTGCGGCCTTTTCGGTCTCTCCGGTCTTCGGAGGTGCTGTCTTCGAGAGTGCTGTCTTCGCGGGAGCGATCCTCGAGGGTGCGGTCTCCGAAGGGTCGATCTTCGAGGGTGACGGAGCAGGGACTGGCAGGCCGAGCGCATTGCAGACGGCGGCAACGTAGGCGTTGGGCGCGACTGGTTTTTCGAGGTAAGCGTGAGGACCGCAGAGAAGCTTTCCGTCGAGGGCATTTTCTAGCTCGGCCTTGCCGAGCTCGTCGCGCGCGTGGCCGGTGACGACCATCACCGGGATGCTGATCCATTCCCGGCTGCGGCGCAGCTCGTGGAGAAAGGCGATCCCCGAGCCACCGGGCATGACCAAATCGAGAGAGACGAAGTCTGGCCGCTCGCTCCTTGCTCTGTCGAGAGCTTCCTGACCGCTGGCTGCGGTCGCGACTCGGAACCCGACGTCTTCGAGCGCTGCGCGCAGGTATGCGAGTATGTCCTCCTCGTCGTCCACTACCAGGATCAGATAGTCGCTCGGATTGGGCATGGCGCGTCTCCTTGTTCCCAGTTACTGCACCACCGGGGGAAGGCGACGGCGCGGAAATTTGAGACGAAAGCAGGTCCCATTTCCTGGCTCCGACTCGACTTCGATGGATCCGCCGTGCTCGTACACGAGCTTGCGGGTAACGAGGAGTCCCATGCCGGTGCCGCCTTCACCCTTGGTGGTGAAGAAGTTGGTAAAGACCTTTTGTTTGACCTCGTACTCCATGCCGGCGCCGTTGTCGCGCACCTCGAAGACGAGAACAGTCGCTGGCGTGCCGGGATTCCGTCTGGCCGGGATCAACTCCAGCTCTTCCAGCGCTCGCACGCAAATCGTGCGCTGCTCGTTGTCGGACATTCGACAGGCGTCGATGGCGTTGGTGACGAGGTTCGCCAGGCAGGTGTGGATTCCCTCGGCGTCGAGGGGAGCAGGCCCCGCTCCTTCGCGGACGTCGACGGCGAGCACGATTCCTTCCTGCAGAGCGGCGTCGCGATAGAGGGCGACGACTTCTCTGACGAGATCCCCGGGGTCGACGAGCTGGACTACCGGGGTTCGCCCCCGAGAGAAATCGAGGAGCGTTCTGACGAACGCCGCGACTCTGCCGATGTTCCGCCGAAGCATGCCGAAGCCTTCACGGACCCGCGCGTCGTTGTCCTTCTCCAGTCCAGTGCTCATCAAGTAGAGCCCACCCTCGAGACCAGTGAGGATGTTCTTCACCCCGTGCGCCAGACCAGCGACTGTCTGGCCTACTGCGGCAAGGCGCTCGGCATCGAGCTTCTCGCGCTCGAGCTGTTTGATCTCGCGCAGGTCGCGCAAGAACGCGGCGCTGCCCAGACGCTCGCTGCCGTTGGTGAGCGGCACTCCATGGACATCGACGGGGATCGCATTGCCGTCCTTTCCCTTCGCCGCGGCTTCGGCGAGGAGAAAGGACTCGCCGCGATCGATCGCCTCCCCGAATCCCGCCGGCAATAGACCATCGGGGGGTTGGCGACCGAGGAGCTCGGCGGCGCTCCACCCGAACAGCGAGCCAGCAGCAGGATTCCAGCGCATGACGCGGCCAGCCGGATCGAGAGCGACCACGGCGTCGCCAAACGCCTCGATGAGAGTTCGATTCAAGGTGTTGGCTCGATCGAGCTCGTCGCTGAGCTGGCACTGCCTGGTGATGTCGGTGGAAATCTCGACCAGGTAGGGGACCTTTCCGTCGGGCTGGGAAACCGGAGCGATGTGCACGAGGTAGTGCGCTAGCCGTCCCTTGCGATCGACTCCGACTTCGTGCCTACTCCTCACCTTGCCGTCGACAAACGAACGGCTTGCCAGGCAGCGCCGGCAATGACGTTTCTGTCCCTTGTACACCTCGTAGCAACGCCGGCCGCGCCACTCGCCGAACCTCTCCTCGAACGCCCGGTTGGCCTTGACCACCCGCCAATCGCTATCGATCACCGCAATGGCGCTGGGCACCACCTCGAAGAGACGTTCGTCGAGCCATTGCTCGAGGAGATTGCCGGGAGTCATGGTTTCGAGGTGTGCCTCTCGCCATTCTGGTCGGGCTGGCGCTCGTCGGGACGCATGGGATCCAGCGCGGGTATCTCGCCGGTGTGACATTTCGCGCACTCGCCCAGCTCTGGCCGTCCAAGTTGCCTCGCCCGTTCCTGGTGACAAGGCACGCACAGTCCGTGCAAGGCATCCTGGTAGCCCGGCGCCAGACCTACTCGCGGCGATGTCCTGGGCTTGATGGCGGCATTCTCCGGAACCATCCGAGTGTGACACTCCAGACAGGGCTTGCCGTGCGCAAGATCCTTGGACTCACCGTCGGCTGCAGCAACGGCAGCAACGACAGCAGCAGCAGCACTACCAGTAGCGGCGCCCGGCGAAGCATGGCACGACGCGCAACCCGCACCAGCCTCTAGTCTGGTCGCGTGCAGTCGATGATCGAAAATGTCCGTGGGCCGGTTCACGTCGCGGTGACACCGGGCGCAGCCGGTGGCCTGCTCTCCTGGCCGTACCAGATGATGACAGCGCGCGCAAGACTGATCGCCGGAGGGATCCCGCGCGCTGGCGGCGTTCGCCGAGCTGGCGGTGCCGAGGGCATGGGTGGCGGCCGAGCGCTCGGCCGAGCGCCCCGCTTAACGCTCCACATGAGCTCGATGGTCGAATGCCACAGCCACGCCGTCCCGGTCGCCGTCGAGAACGATCTGGTTACCGAATACCGGCGCGGCGACCGGCTGGCGGGAGACTGGAGAGCCAGCAAGGGCTGCCTCTGGCAGAAGGGCGACAGCGATTGCTGCCCCCAGCACTCCTGCCAGGGAGAACGCTCCAATGCCACCCCCGTATGGATCGGTCTTCATGACACCGGAGCCGTCGAACTGCGGCGGAACGTGCTTGAGTGCCTGGCGATCGATCGGTCCATCGTGGAATAGCCGGAAGTGTTCGGCCACGAAGAAATAGGCAAGCGCCGCCAGAGCGACGACTCCGAGGGAG
>JAZDLZ010000286.1:0-7013 GCA_043801535.1 Pseudomonadota bacterium | reverse complement strand
GGCCATTCATTGGAGTGCCATGTCACCGTCGCGCCGCCGATTGCTGCGGCGAGAATAGCACCTCGAAAGAGGAATGGAACAAGGAACTAGGGACTAGGCACAGGGAACAGCACAACCAACGGCTTTTGTTCACACCCCTGGCGCACTGGCGTGGCTCCGCCCCGCGGAAGGGGGGGGCCTTGAAGAATCTGCTCCGAGATCGTACAAGGCTTGCCAGGCCCAGCAGGGTTGGAGGACCTCCATGACAAGAATCCTCGTTGCAACCGAAAAACCATTCGCCAAGGTCGCCGTTGACGGCATTCGCAAGATCGTCGAGGACGCGGGTTTCGAATTGGCTCTGCTCGAGAAGTACCAGGAGAAAGCACAGCTCCTCGCCGCCGTTGCTGCGGCCGATGCGCTGATCGTACGCAGCGATCTCATCGACCGCGACGTCGTTGCGGCTGCCAAACAGTTGAAAATCGTGGTGCGCGCCGGAGCTGGCTACGACAACTTGGACCTCGCTGCGTGCAGCGCCGCCGGCATAGCGGCGATGAACACGCCAGGGCAGAATGCCAACGCCGTTGCCGAGCTGGCGATAGGCCTGATGATCATGGCTGCCCGCAACAACTTCGACGGTAGCAGTGGTACCGAGCTTCTCGGAAGGAAACTCGGCGTTCACGCCTACGGCAATGTGGGCCGGCGCGTAGCCACAGTCGCCAAGTGCCTCGGAATGCAGGTCTTCGCCTACGATCCATTCGTACCGGCTCCCAGGATCGAGGCCGAAGGAATCGCCGTTCTTCCCAGCGTGTCGGACCTGTACGCCTCCTGCCAGTACGTCTCCCTTCATGTCCCGGCGGACGACAAGACCAAGAAGTCGATCAATCACGACCTCGTCGTCCGGATGCCGAAAGGAGCGACCCTCGTCAACACTGCGCGTGCCGAAATCATCGACGAGGAAGGATTGCTCCGCGTCATGGCCGAGCGCCCCGACTTCAAGTACTACAGCGACATCTCGCCCAAACACCGCGAGCCGTGGCAAGAATTCGCCGCCCGGGCGTTCTTCACTCCGAAAAAGATGGGAGCGCAGACCGCCGAGGCAAACATCAATGCCGGTCTTGCCGCTGCCCGGCAGATAGTTGGCTTCATCGACAAGGGAGACCGCGCATTCCTTCTCAACGCTCAAGCACTGGAGCGTCGACCGGCTTGAGCATCGTATCGAGCTCCCTGCAACTACCTTTCAAGTGCCACCCGCCTTCCGCCGACGGCAGAACGGAGCGATTTCTGCTTGTCTGGGCTTCGCTTGCCATAGCCGCTTCCGGTTGTTCTCCGTGTGCCTGTGCCTCTGCTGCTGCTGCGCCTATCGCTACCTCGGCATCTACCTCGGCCGCTACCTCGTCGGCCGCCAACGCTGACGCCGGTACCAGAGTCGAGCTCGCCATCGACAGCAAGATGCTTTTCGAGAGCGGTGAGCCCGCGATCGTCGAGATCGCGCCACAGGACGACTGCCCCGCCCTCGGACCACGGCACGCCCTCGTCACCGTCGAGGTGTTCTGCACATACTATTCGCGAAGCTGCGCTCGCGCTCACTCGCTCACCATGGAGATGTTAGAGCGACATCCGGGTACCCTCCGCATCCTCTTCCGTCACCTCGCCCAGGACAACACCGACGAGTCTCTTCTCGCAGAAATGTCTCGCGAGGCATGGAAGCAAGGCCGCTTTACCGAATTCCAGACCGCCCTCTACGAAAACCAGCAGCTCCTTGGACGCGATACCGAGCGGCTGATACGCCTGGCCGGCCTCGAGAGCATGGCACTGAAGAAGGCCATCGAAGACGGCCGCCACCGAGCCTCGCTCGACCAAGACGATCTTCTGGCCGCTCGCCGAGGAATCCGGCGCGCTCCCACTCTGATGTGGAACGGAGCAATCTCGAACGGCCTGCTCGACATCAACGGCTTCGAGGAGGAATTCGCCCGCGCCTTTCGACGGGCTCGCCGGCACGTGGCCAGGGATACGCCATTCCGGCATCTCTACCAGACACTGGTCGAGGAAGCCATCGCGGAGAGCACCAGGCCAACGGCGGCGCCTCAACGCCGCAAGGCGGCAAGCTCCTCGCAGGAGGGCTCTCATCCCGGCGGCGGCGTGCTCCGGGTGACAGTGCCGGTTGGAGACGCTCCAATCCGCGGAGACCCTGGCGCACCAGTCACTGTCGTCGTTTTCTCCGAATACCCATGCCACGCCTGCGCCATCCTCGACAAGACCTTGCGCCGCGTTCACGGCGCGTATGCGGGCAGGGTTCGAATCGCGTTCAGAAACAATCCGAGCGCGTCCCATCCCAACTCGAAGATTGCCGCCGAGGCAGCCGCCTGTGCGCATCGGCAAGGTCTCTTTTGGCCATACCACGATCGACTATTCGGCACGCCCGGGCAACTGCAGCGTGACAAGCTAGTCGAGCACGCGCGCGCGGTTGGACTGGAGATCGACCAGTTCGCTGCCGACCTCGATTCTGGCAAGTGCGCCGCCGCAGTCGCCGCCGACCTGGAGGCGGGCCGCGCAGTGCTCGCCGGCCACGTTCCGGCGGTGTTTGTCAACGGACGCCGACTTGGTGGAGTCCCGAGCTTCGTCGAGATGCAAGCCGCGATCGACGACGAGCTGGAGCCCGGCCTTCTCCGAACGCTCTCGTTGCCGCCTCTTTGACCTTCACCGCGGGGCGTGTTAAGCCAGCGTCATCATGGACCTCATGTGTTGGGCTGCGACAGACAACGGACGTCAGCGCGATCACAACGAGGACAACTTCCTCCTCGACCGTGATCTGCAGGTCTTCATGGTTGCGGATGGAATGGGTGGCCATGCAGCAGGCGAAATCGCCTCGCTCATGGCAGTGCAGGAGATACGCAATCATCTGCGAGCCAACAGCGCGCTGCTACAGGGTTTCGAGCACGGCGATCCCGCGGTCTCGCCCAAGCAAATCCTCGAGATCATCGAACAGGGTTTCCAGCAGGCGTGCGCTCTCATCTGTAGGCGCGCGCAGGCCGAGCCAGAAAAACGCGGGATGGGCACGACCTGCTCCTTGTTGCTCATCGCCGGATCGCCGAGCGCGTCGAGCGCGCCGCGTGCGTTCATTGGCCACGTCGGTGACTCTCGAATCTATCTTGTCCGCGGGAACGAGACTCACCAGATAACGGTGGATCACTCGCTGATCAACGAGCTGATCCGCCACGGCAAGGTGCGACGCGAGGAGATCGACAGCTCTCCCTACCGCCAGTACAAGAACGCGGTCACCCGGGCAGTCGGAGTATACGAATCGGTCGAAGCCGAGACTTTCTACTGCGACGTCTTGCCGGGCGACTCTTTTCTCCTCTGTTCGGACGGTCTTCACAGCTACTTCTCCAACGAGGAGCTCGCCTCGATCCTCTCGGGCGAAAAAGTCGAGCACATCCCCCAGAAGCTCATCGACAAGTCGAACGAACGCGGCGGCCACGACAACATCACCGCAGTGTGTGTCCGCATACCAGCCAAGGAAACTGCCGCCGATGCTCGCACCGAGGAGCTGGCGCTCACGCTCGAGGTGCTCAAGGCGATGCCGCTCTTCCGGCACCTCTCCTATCGAGAGCTGGTTCGCGTCATGAACACCGCGGCGATCCGCCAGTTCTCCCGGGGCGAACGGATCTTCCTCGAAGGCGACCAAGGCCTCGAGATGTTCGTTATCTTGCGGGGCACCGTCAGGCTCGACAAGCGCGACACCTTCATCGCCTCCCTTGGCAAGGGCTCCCACTTCGGAGAAATGGCACTCGTCGACCAGGATCGCCGTTCCCTTGCTGCGACCGCCGAGGAGCCCAGTCTGCTGCTGTCGATCAGCCGCAAGAGCTTCTACGAAATGGTCCGAAAAGAGCCCGAGCTCTCTGTCAAGCTGCTATGGAGTTTCGTCCAAGTCCTGGCCGAACGACTGCGAAAGACGACCGCCGACCTCTCCGGTGCCAGGATGGCCGAGTATGCCGAGGACATGTCCGATCAGGTTCTGTTCGACGAGAGCTAAGTCGCCGTCGCTGATTAGCAAGTGATCAAGCAACGAGAACGAGAACGCCGCCGCACCCGTCTTGGAAAGGAAGCACCCCCATGAACAAGATCAGCCGCCTCAGGATCGACGGGTTTCGCAGGCTTGGCGCGATCGATCTGCCTTTTCGACCTCTGATGGTGTTGATTGGCGCCAATGGCGTCGGCAAGACATCGCTGCTCGACGCGCTGGCGCTGCTCTCGGCCTCGGCGGTCGGAGGACTGAGGGCCAAGCTCTCGGAGCTGGGCGGTCTGGCGAGCATTGCTTCGCGCAGCGCCGATTCCAGGACTGTATCTACGCAGGTGGGCATGGACGTGCAGGGGCGCGATCCGTTCGAGTACCAGCTCGCGCTGAGTCCCAAAGGAACGGGTTACTCCATTGGCAAGGAGGTGCTCTCGCAGGAGCGCCAGGACACCAAGGGATCGTTCAAGCACATCGATTCTCGGGACGGCGAGATTCGCTACTACGAAGTCGGCGAACGCCGCCTGGTACGCCCGGACTGGGAGCACGACCCGTTCGAGTCCTCACTATCCCAGGTTCCGAAGATGTTTCGCGAGCCAGAGGAGCTGCGTCGTGTCCTGGGATCCGCCAGCCTGTATCACGTCCTTGACGTCGGGCCGCGCGCGCCGGTCAAGCTGCCCCAGCAAATGAAGCCCGCCACAAGCCCTGGCGACGACGGCAGTGAGCTCGTTCCCTATCTCTACTACCTTCGCGAGGGCGAGCCAGACCGTTTCGAGGCCATCGTCGATTCGCTGAAAGCTGTGTTCAGGAGCCTTGAGAATCTCAGCTTCCCGCCGGTCGCCGCTGGCATGTTGACGTTGGCATGGAAGGACAAACAGTTTCCCAAGCCCTTCTTCCTGCACGAGCTCTCGGAAGGAACGCTGCGGTTTCTGTGGCTCGCGTCGCTACTCCAGAGCCCCGACCTCCCCACGATCACGATGATCGACGAACCCGAGGTCAGTCTTCACCCGGAGATGCTCGGTCTGCTGGTCGACCTTATGCGGGAAGCGGCGCAGCGCACCCAGATGGTCGTTGCCACCCATTCCGATCGGCTGATCCGCTTCTTGCGACCCGAGGAGGTAGTGGTGATGGACGTCGGTGAGGACGGTTTGGCCACCGCGACCTGGGCGGACGCCCTGAATCTCGACGACTGGCTATCGGAGTACAGCCTCGACGAAATCTGGCGGCTGGGTCGATTGGGAGGGCGGTCGTGAGGATCGCGCTGCTGGTCGAGGGGAAGACCGAAATCGCGTTCCTGCCCAGCCTGCGCGTCTTTCTTGGGCAGCACTTGGGCGGGAACATGCCGAAGCTCGACGCTGTTCCATTCGACGGCCGTATTCCCACCGGTCCCAAGCTGCGACGGCTTGTCGAGCAGTTGCTGAAAGACCGGCACAAACCAGCAGACCACATCATCGCTCTCACCGACGTGTACACCGGCACGCAACCTCCGGTCTTTCCAACCGCTGCCAGCGCCAAGGATCAGATGCGAGAGTGGGTTGGCCAGGAGCCCCGGTTTCACCCGCACGTTGCCTTGCACGACTTCGAGGCGTGGCTTCTTCCGTATTGGCCTGCCATTCAGAGATTGGCGGGTCACAACCAGGCTGCTCCGAATCCTGCTTTCAACCCAGAAATGGTGGATCACGACCATCCTCCTGCTCGTCGAATCCAGGACATCTTCCGGATCGGGAAGTGTCGAGCCCACTACGTCAAGCCTCGCGATGCGGCCAGAATCCTGCGGGACAGCGACCTTTCCGTCGCTGTTTCCAAGTGTTCCGAGCTCAAGGCACTGGTGAACACCATCATCGCTCTGTGCGGCGGTAAGGTGATTCCATGACCGGCAATGCGAAGGACCGCTATGTCGAGGCAGGCGCGCTAGCGCCGGATCAGGGACTACGGCGAGTACTTGACTAGCTTGATGTTGTGGCTCTCGCCGGCAGTGGGCTCCGTTACCACGACGATAACGTGTCCCAGGCTGTCGATGGCAACGCCGGTCGCCGCGCAGTCCCCGGTCGTAGTGCCGAGCTCGTTGTGCCAGTACTGTTTTCCATCGCTATCGTACCTGGCAATCCAGGCAACTTGCGGCGAGCCTGCCACCCCAACGTAGCCGGAGACGGCGATATTCCCATCGGCATCGGCAGCGATTGCCATTGCTTCGTCATCCACGCTCGCGCCGCCGTCGAACTGCTGCGTCCAGACCGTCGCGCCATCGGCGGAGCTCAACTTGCGAATAAAGACATCCTTGCCCTTCTCGGCCGACGTGGCGGATCCGGCTACCACCGGATTCCCGTCTGGAGCGACAACGATCCCTCCATGGAGACCGTAGCCTTGCGTGGTGCCCGACGCGCCGGGAGTGTACTGGTTCCATATCGAAACCGTGGCATTGTCTTCCTTGCGGACGTACAACCCGCGGCCAGTGTCGTAGACTTCGAAGATGTTGTCGCTCGAGTCGACCATCACGGCAACACCACTGAACCCGGCAACCCCACCTGCTCGCGAACCGCCACCTGCTCTGGTATCGTGCATGACCCAGCCACGGTAGATCGTGGTGCCGTCGTCTTTCGGGTACGTCTCGGTGCCGACATAGATGACGTGACCGTGCGAGTCGAGGTCGACTCCCCGAGCTCTGTCGTCGAGTCCCTCACCATCCCAGTCGTCGCTCCAGAGCACGGTGCCAGAGGAAGGATCGAGCTCCTGGACGATCATGTCGGTGCCCGCGTCCACGGTAGTCTGATAGCCGGCGATGAACACGCTCCCGCTTCCTTCGTCGTCGATCGATACTGCCAGCGCCTCGTCGTCGCTACCGGCGGGTCCGTCGAAGGTATAGGTCCAGACGACCTCCCCGTCGGGCCCGAACTTTCGTACCCAAGCATCGAGGCCGTGCCCGGACACGGCGATAGATCCCGCCACCACGATGTTTCCGCCGGTATCCACTGCGACCGCCCAGGCGAAATCGGCCGAATTTTCGGAATTGTTGATCGACTTC
>JAZDLZ010000285.1:0-8769 GCA_043801535.1 Pseudomonadota bacterium | reverse complement strand
GGCCATTCATTGGAGTGCCATGTCACCGTCGCGCCGCCGATTGCTGCGGCGAGAATAGCACCTCGAAAGAGGAATGGAACAAGGAACTAGGGACTAGGCACAGGGAACAGCACAACCAACGGCTTTTGTTCACACCCCTTGGCGAGCGATTCGAAGGCAAGGAGTCGCCGAGCAAGGTGGGCGACGGTAGTCGCGGATTTTCGCGGCGTGCGCCATCGTGAAAGGTGGTGCTAGAGCACCGATCGGTGCTCTAGAAGCGCATCAACGAGAAGGGGGGGGGGGTCGATGCTGGTTTCTGCGTCGACTAGTAGTCTTCGCCGCCATACTCGCCGCCGGGAGCGCCGGCCGACATCTTGGCTTCCTTCCTCTTCGGCTTCTCTGCCACGAGGGCTTCGGTGGTGAGCATGAGCGAAGCTACCGAGGCGGCGTTCTGAAGGGCGGAGCGAACCACCTTGGTCGGGTCGATTACGCCGGCCTTGGCGAGGTCCTCGTACTCGAGGGTGGCGGCGTTGAATCCGAACGAGCCCTTCCCAGCCTTGACCTTCTCGGCCACGATCGAGCCGTCCCAACCGGCATTCTGAACGATCCAGCGCAGCGGCTCTTCGAGCGCACGGCGCACGATCTGCACGCCGTAGCGGCGATCGTCCTCGAACTTGAACTTGTCGAGCGTTCCGCTGGCACGGAGGAGGGCCACTCCACCACCAGGAACGATGCCTTCCTCGACGGCAGCGCGGGTCGCGTGCAGGGCGTCCTCGACGCGGGCCTTCTTCTCCTTCATCTCGACCTCGGTGGCGGCGCCAACCTTGATCACTGCCACACCGCCGACGAGCTTGGCGAGCCGCTCTTGCAGCTTCTCGCGATCGTAGTCCGAGGTGGTCTCCTCGACCTGGGCGCGGATCTGCTTGACCCGGCCTTCGATCTCGGCCTTCTTGCCCGAGCCCTCGACGATAGTGGTGTTGTCCTTGTCAATGGTGATGCGCTTGGCGCGACCGAGATCCTTGAGCGAGAGGTTCTCGAGCTTGAGACCGAGATCCTCGGTCACTGCCTGGCCACCAGTCAGGACGGCGATGTCCTTGAGCATCTCCTTGCGCCGATCGCCAAAGCCGGGGGCCTTGGTGGCGGAAACGTGGAGAGTGCCGCGCAGCTTGTTCACTACCAGCGTTGCCAGAGCTTCGCCGTCGACGTCCTCGGCGATGACGAGCAATGGCTTGCCCGACTTGGCGACCTGCTCCAGCAAGGGCAGAAGGTCCTTCATCGAGCTGATTTTCTTCTCGTGAATCAGAATGTAGGCGTCTTCGAGCACGCACTCCATCCGCTCTGGGTCGGTCACGAAATAGGGCGACAGATAGCCGCGGTCGAACTGCATGCCTTCCACCACGTCGAGGGTGGTTTCCATGGCCTTGGCTTCTTCGACGGTGATGACGCCCTCTTTGCCTACCTTCTCCATGGCCTCGGCGATGAGGTCACCGATGATCTTGTCGCCGTTGGCCGAGATCGTTCCGACCTGGGCGATTTCGGTCTTGCCCTTGGTCGGCTTGGACTGCTCGCGCAGATTCTCGACAATCGACCCGACAGCCGCGTCGATGCCGCGCTTGATGTCCATCGGGTTCGAGCCAGCGGCAACCAGCTTGGCGCCTTCGAGATAGATGGCCTGGGCAAGCACGGTCGCGGTGGTGGTTCCATCGCCAGCGACGTCGGAAGTCTTGGAGGCGACTTCCTTCACCATCTGTGCTCCCATGTTGGCCAGTCTGTTCTCGAGCTCGATTTCCTTGGCGACAGTGACGCCATCCTTGGTCACCGTGGGTGCTCCCCACGACTTCTCGATGACAACGTTGCGACCGCGTGGGCCGAGCGTGACTCTGACTGCATTGGCGAGAGTATTCAAGCCATGAGTGATTTCGGTACGGGCCTGGGTATTGAACACGATGTCCTTGGCTGCCATTCTCTGATTCTCCTCTGCTTTGCTGATATCTCGGTTGAGCTGCCGCAGTAGCGACGGACTACTCGATGACCGCTAGAAGGTCGTCTTCGCGAAGGATGAGATGATCTTCGCCCTCGATCTTGACCTCGGTTCCGCTGTACTTGGCGAACAGCACCCGGTCGCCGCTCTTGACCTCGGGCTTCCGAATGGTACCGTCGTCAAGAACCTTGCCACTCCCTACTGCGATCACTTTGGCTTCGACTGGCTTTTCTTTAGCAGTATCGGGGATATAGAGACCACCAGAGGTCTTCTCGATCGACTCCAATCGCTTGACAAGCACTCTATCGTACAGTGGTCGAATCATCATGAGACTTCTTCCTTCCTCCCTGAGTTGTGCGTGCAATTGACGAAGGTCTACCGTAGTCGGTTGCGTACCAGCCGGTGCCCTTCAATGAGAACGAGCTCAACGAAACGAGCTTTCTCACATTCGTCCCTCGACACTGAGGACAGTAGCCAATCGGTGGCTCGGTGATTCCTTGCCAGGCCTCGAACTCTTGTCCACAGCCATCGCAGGCGTATTCGTAGATCGGCATGCAGACGGAAAACTAACCATATCTGGCGCGTTGTCAAGCCCCGAGCGAGAGTGCTAACAATTCGCATTAAATCTCAATAAAATCGTGGAGTAACATGAGGGGGGTAGACCGGCAGATTGCTGGTTGCGGAAAGACACGGAATCGCAGTGCCACCAGCGGGGAGAGAGAGGCATCAGATGATTGGGAGCAGTGCTTTCCCAACGACTCACACTGGAGGGAATCATGAAGAAGCTGTTGGCTAGCCTACTGCTGGCGGGATCGGTAGCGCTCGGAGTTGTCGGCTGCGATGACGACGACGACGAAAACAACCAGGACGCCTCGGGGCGTATCGACGGTCAACAGGTGGTCGATGCTCGGCCATCGGCAGACAGCTAGATCTAGAGCACCGATCGGTTTGCCGGACCGAACCAGACGCCTTCACGGCAGACTGGCTGGGAAAACGAGGGCTTCCTCGTGAGCCAATCGGCCGCCAATCTTCGGCAATCAGCCGGAGGGCGTCGCTACGTAGTGGAATCCCGCCTCGGCGCCGGAGGGATGGCCGAAGTCTTTCGGGCACGACAGTACGGTGCCGAGGGATTCTCTCGTCCAGTTGCCCTGAAGAGGATCGCCCCAGCCCTGGGCGACGACCCAGAATTCGCATCCTCATTCATCGCCGAGGCGCGAATCGCGGCGCTGCTTGCTCATCCAAACATCGTAGGGACAATTGATTTCGACCGGGACGAGCAGGGCGACCTGTTCCTGGCGATGGAGCTCGTCGACGGAGCCGACCTGCGGCGTCTGGCGACAGCCTGCCAATCCTGCTATCAACGATTTCCCTTGGCGCTCGCAGCGTACGTCGTTGGCGAGGTTCTTCGTGCCCTGGCCTACGCTCACAATGCCTTTTCGTCGGACGGTCAGCGCCTCTGCGTTCTCCATCGCGACGTTTCTCCTCACAACGTGCTCGTGGCGCGGACGGGCGCGGTCAAGCTGGCGGATTTCGGTATTGCCAAGGCGACTTCCAGCGCCGCGGCAACTCATTCGTCGAGAGTGCTCGGCAAGGTGGCATACATGTCACCCGAGCAGGCCGCCGGCAGGATGATCGACTGTCGAAGTGATCTCTTTTCAGTTGGAGTGGTTCTCTATGAGCTTCTCGCCGGCGCCAGACCATTGGATGGCTCGACCGAGCCAGAGCTCCTGGCTCAGTTGATTTCAGGTCGGTTGGTGCCACTCTATGACCGGGCGCCAGACATACCGATCGACATAGGAGCAATCGCCACCAGACTTCTGGCTGTCAGGCCAGCAGAGCGCCATGCGAGCGCCAGTGAGGCTCTCGAGGAGCTCCTGTCGTGCTCCTGCTACCCACTCGATGGTGCCCGATCTCTGGCACAGCTAGTGCGACGGCTGTTCCCGAGAGGAGGAGCAGTGGCGGCGCAGAAGCCAACACTCGTCCGACGTCTGGCGGAGCTCGGTTGCAGGGTGAGCCGCGCCGGGAACGTGTGTTCTCCGACAAGGACGGGACTACCGTCGGCGAAGGCCCAGCCGTCCGTGGGCAGCTCGCAGGACGGCGAATGCGCCTGGAGCTCCACTGGGCTCCTCTCGGAGTCCGGTCAGGATGCGACAGGATCTAGAGCACCGAACGGTTTGCCTCCCGTCGGCAGACTCGCGGCGGGGACGCATCCGCTGCGTCGCTCGTCGGTAGAAGGGCGGCTGCGAGCCCTCGCCGCCCCCCCATCGAGGGGACCTCGACGGGGCCCCCCCGCTACATACCGAGAGTATGCGCCCTCCTCGCTCCTTGCGGCTACGCCCCCGGCGGCTTCGTCGGCCTCGGTCCGGCAAACCGATCGGTGCTCTAGACGGCAAGAGACTGTACTGGCCGGCGCACAAGCTCAGCGAGTATCCGAAGGCCATTCGGCACAACATGCGGTGGGCAAGAAAGGCGGTTCAGGCTGCGGAGCTCTTTCGTCGCGGATGGTCTTGTTGCTCGGTGCGGCGGCCACTCTTTCGGCTGGAATGGCGGTCGTCTCGTGGAATCTTCCAACTCGTGGCGATGGTTTCGCTCGGGACGAAGGGCATTTGCAGGCAGATCGCGCTGGCGTCTCGGGGTATTCCGCCGAGGAGTCGGACAGTGCCATCGTGTCGGCTGGGTCGGGAGCGCAGGATGCGTCGTTCGCGCCTTCTGCTGACCTGCCCGATGCTGCTCGTGCTCGATCGGAGAGTGCTCGATCGGAGAGTTGTCTGGCAACGGATCAGCTCCGAGCGCGATCCCGACCCGGGATGGATGCGAAGGCGAAGACCCCGCCGGGAGATGTCGATGGCCTTGCCGGGAGACCAAACGACGCAACTCTCGATGCTGGTCAGCCGAAAACTCGATCGACCAGACAGCGGAGCACAAAGCATCATGGTACCCAGCAGACCGACTGGGAGATAACGCTAGGGAGGCGATCGCCAGATGAGATCTTCGTCGAGCCCTAAAACGGCGATAGTGACCACGAGAGCAGCGCGGCTTCGCCGCGCGGAGCGAGTCGCGGCGCTGCACCAATTTGGTGGTCGCCCGGGAGATGGCGCGCCGCGGTTCCCCTCCTCGGAGAGGGAGGACCCGTCGGAGGTCTCCTCCGACGGGGGGCGGCGAGGGCTCGCAGCCGCCCCTAGATCGAGGGGCGGAGGGGTGGTCTTGAGGCGCGCTAGCGCCGGATCAGGATCGGTGCTCTAGCATATCCAACCGCCACCGAGGACGACCGATCCCTGGTAGAAGACCGCCGCCTGGCCCGGGGCGGAAACTGGCGGCAGCTCGCCAAAACGTACCACCACTTGCTCACCATCTCGATCGCCTCCAAAACCTTCACCCCCTGCCCTCCTGCCACTGCCACTGCCACTCACACTGCTGCTGCTGCTACTGCTACTGCTACTGCTACTGCTACTGTCACTGCTATCGTTGGCACTGCCACCGGCAGGGTGCAAGTGCAAGGTAGCCAACACGGGCTTCTGCCGGTAGCGAACCTGCACCTGTGCGGAGAACAGAGTCTCTTTCGGCCTCGCCAACCATCGCACTCCGTCGACCACGATTTCGCTGCGCCGCGCCTGCTCGTAACTGCCAACCCGAATCCGGCGGGCCTGCGCGTCGATGGAGACCACATAGCGGGGAAGGGCACCGAGAGATGCACCGAATCCACGACGCTGGCCGATGGTATGACGATGCACTCCGCGGTGGGCTCCGACGACCACTCCTTGCTCGTCGACGATCTCCCCCGGACTCGGAGCAGCGAGGCCGAGCGACGGTGCCATTCTCTCCACGAAAGCCGCGTGGTCTGGGCAGCCGGCTATGAAACAGGCATCCTGGGATTCCGGCTTCGCAGCCACTGGGAGCAGCATGGCCCGGGCCCGCTCACGGACTTCACTCTTGGAAAAAGCGCCAAGTGGAAAAAGCATCATTCCAAGGCATTCCGGTGCGACCGAACAAAGGAAATACGATTGGTCCTTGGCCATGTCGACAGCACGCGTGAGAATGGGCGCGCCATCGGTACCCCATTCCAGGCGAGCATAGTGTCCAGTTGCCAACGCCACCGCACCGAGAGAACGCGCCGCCTTGGCAAGGGCGGGAATCTTGACCAACTGATTGCAGCGCACACACGGGTTTGGGGTCCGCCCTGCGATGTATTCAGCAACGAAGTACGCCACCACATCTCGACGGAACTCGGCCACCCGGTCTATCTGGTGAAAAGGTATGCCCAGATGGGCACACACCAGGCGAGCGTCATCGATCTCTTTCCTTCGGGGAAAGCCGAGCCCGGCAACACCTTCGGTGTCATGGAAATTGAGCGTCATTCCGATGACTCGGTATCCTGCTTCGACGAGCAGCGCCGCTGCCACCGCAGAATCGACACCACCGGACAGCGCCACTGCCACGGTCTGCCCTCGGGCGATCGAGAAAGGTATCCGATACTCGGAACGAGAGCTACGTTCTGGCCCAGTGACTGCTGTTCGCTTCATAGGAACGGAAACCTCTCTGCTGCATCTGGATCATCATTCTCATATTCTCATCAAGGCGTTTGACATACCCGTCGAACCAGGGTCATCATTATTTGCTGTACTATTACACGGGAGACAATCGTGGCGAATAGCGCCGGGCCCCTGCTGGTGCGGGGAGGTCTCATGACAGAGGCCCAGCTTCAGGCTGCCCACCGCGCTATGCGCAGCGGTGGAGTTACGCTGGCGGAATACTTGGTCTTGGCCGGTGTCTTGGACGAAGAGCGCCTGTGCGCCTTCTTTCGCGAACGGTTTCTCGTCCCGCGAGTCGACAAGACCGAGCTCACCAACGTTTCGCGGACGGTGGTAGCCAAAGTCCCGGTGGACATGGCCGTTGAGTTCCGAGTAGTCCCGGTTTCGGCCGACGCGGACGGAGGACTCCTTATCGCCATGGCCGATCCCTCGGACAGCCATGCGGTTGACGAAATCAGCTTCTTCACCGGTGCGTACGTGATGCGGGCCGTGGCGCCAGTGACCGCCATAGCAGTCGCTCTCCAAGAGCACTACGGAATCGTCACACCGCCACTGCGGGCCGCGCAGAAAGCTGCCCAGCGAACTGCCACCGGCTCCTCGGGCGCTGCTCCTGCTGGCACTGCAACCACGGATGCCATTGCAAAAAACTCTACTGCCGCGATCTCCACTGCGGGCGAACCGCAGCAGCCTGCCTGGTCTCCGCCAACAAGGCCTGATGGCGAGAGGGACTCTCGTCCGGCTTCACCGCCAACCGCACGCCCGGAATCCCCGGCTCCAGCGACTGCAGTTTCCGCGGCCGGTGCTGCCCAAGTGGCGGTGGCGCCTGCTGCGCCAACCAAAACGGATTCCCCTGTTGTCACCTCTCAATCCTTGGCACCCGTTTCCACGGACGACGAGCCGATCATCGAGCTGACCGCGCCCAAACGCCAGACGCGGCCGTCGCAGCCGCCGTTCGCGGCCCAACCGTCGCCGCCAGCACAACCGCCGCCTACCAGAATCGCCGGATCGGCGACACCGCCAGTCGGCGTGGGCATTCCATCGCCGATTTCCCCAGCCGCAACCCCGCCAGCAGGCGTACGAAGCGTAGTGCCTCCGACAGTGCCCGCGCTCGGAATGCCACCACCGCCGCCCACGCCCGCGGGAACCGGACAGGTCCGCATTCAGACTGCACCCCCATCCGCTCCGCCGCCACGGATCCCGTCCGGACCTTCGGCACCAGGCGCACCGCCTGTTGCCGCTGCGTCGGGAGAAACGGACAGGCTGGCTGTTGCTGACGCAACCCCGGCCGAGCCCCCTTCTCTCGGGGCTATCCTTGGTATCAGCAGCGACGGTACCCGTCTGCCACCCTCGACATCCTTCTCTATCGTCGACGGTGCTGCAACTCTTGCGAGTGGGAAAGCCGGGGCAGGCAGTGGGCCCGTCAACACCGGAGGCACGCCGGCGTCACAGCCAGTGGCAGCTCCAGCGCTGCTGCATTCTCTCTCTCCGCCCAAAGGAGTGGCGGTCATTCCCCAAGCAATCCAGCTCCCGGCAGGCGAGAGCTCTGCCAGTCGGTCGACCACCGCCCCAGATCCGACACCGCCGGTAACACCGACACCGCCGCTGACAACGACACCGCCGGCGGCATCGACAGCATCGGCTATTCGAGCGATTCAAGCCGCTCCCGCTGTTCCTGCCGTCGTATCTGCGAAGGCTGCTGCGCCAGCCGCCGCCTCCCCCAGAGCGAACAAAGCCCTAAAGGAGGTGCTGGAGAAGCTCAAGACCGCGGCAGACCGAGATGCAATCGCCCTGGCGTTGGTCGACTATCTGGCTTCACTGTATCGGCGCTCGGTCTTTTTCGTATTGCGCAAGGGTGCTCTCTGCGGATGGGTTGGCAAGGGCGTGGGAGTGCGAGAGCCAGCTCTGCGCGAATCGAAGCTGATCTTGGATGTGCCCTCGACGTTCCAAGACATCGTGAGCATGCGCCTTCCATTCTGGGGCCCAATCATCGATCCGCCCTCACGCGATTTCCTCATCGATGCGCTAGGCTGGGCACCAGAGAGTATGCTCGCTGTCCCGGTGAGCGTACGCAGCCGAGTCGTCGGTGTGCTCTATGGTGACGACCGAGAGCACGAGGCTCCCGAAGAGGATCTCGCCCGCCTCACCCGCGCCGCGGCCGAGGCTCTCGAAAGAGCTCTGCTGACCCGCAAGGGAGGCTAGATCACCGAGTACCGGGGGGTGTGAACAAAAGCCGTTGGTTGTGCTGTTCCCTGTGCCTAGTCCCTAGTTCCTTGTTCCATT
>JAZDLZ010000284.1:0-18720 GCA_043801535.1 Pseudomonadota bacterium | reverse complement strand
GGCCATTCATTGGAGTGCCATGTCACCGTCGCGCCGCCGATTGCTGCGGCGAGAATAGCACCTCGAAAGAGGAATGGAACAAGGAACTAGGGACTAGGCACAGGGAACAGCACAACCAACGGCTTTTGTTCACACCCGAAGCCAGCGAGGGCGGTATGGGAAGCTACTCTTCAGACGGCAGGCACAGACCCCAGCCAATCGTATAGTTGTCGTCCTCGATGCTGGAGCTGTCTAGGCCGGAGTCCCACATGACCACGTAGCAGGTGGTGTCATCCGGGCAAGTTGCGTCGGACGTGTCGCAGAGCTTGCGGCACGAATTGCTCGTCCCCTTCTCGTCGACCGACCAGCAGAAATGGCCAGCCGCGCACTCCTTGTCCTCTGGAACATTCGGGGCGCTCTGCGTTGGCCGAGCACAGGTACCGTCGAGCGGAACATCGCCGTATGCGAGCTCGGCGCAGACTCCGGTCACTCTGACTGGATTGCTGATGGCGCAAGCTTGCTTTTCGCCCTTGCTGTTGTCCGGGCAGGTGTTCTCGGCGAAGAGATCACAGGCGACGACTTCCGCGGAACAGAAACCAATCGTCTGGGTATACACCTTCGGAGGAGTCGCGGTCCGATCGTAGGTGTCCACCGACGACTGATCGTAGCAATCCTCTTTGGGTGGGCAGTCGGAGTTGCCAGACTCCCGAGTGAGGATCGTATCGGGATCGCAGAGCTTGGCGCACTTGCCAGTGACCGCTCCGGACGCTCCCACGCAGATCGAGGTGGCGTCGCAGTTGCTTCCGCCCCTCGTCCGATTCTGGAAATCGCAGGCGTCACCAACGGCCTTGGCGCCAACTTCTATGCAGAGACCCTGGATGCCGTCGGCCAAGGGCATGCACCAACCTGGAAACTGGTTGGCGGCTTCGAGACCCAATTCCTCGCCGAGGATGCACGGCTGGCCAGTTGCGCCTGGATTCTCCGCATTGCCGAACCCGCAATAGGAGCCGTAGCAGTGTCCCGCCATCAGAGCGAACGAGGCGCCCAGCGCTCCGCCGCCGGCCGGATAGCAGACGTTGCTGAATGGGCAGTCCACGCTGGCCTTGCACTCGTGCAAACAGGCCTTGGTCATGTTCCCCAGCGGATCCTTTGTCCAGCCAATTGGCACGCAGCTCGTGGTCGAGTCCATACAGTCGTTGCTGCTTTCACAGATCCCGTACGGCTCGACAGTGCCACGCACGACGCCGTCGATCGGCGCATCGATCACCACCTTGGCGTCAAAGCGGCGGCGAGGCTGGGCGTCGATCGCGCCCGCGTCGGACGTACCGCCGTCGATCGGCGAATCGACCAGCGAATCGATCGTTTCAGCAGCGTCGATCGCCTTGCTCGTCTCCGGCTGCGAATCGATCTCGTCGTCCTCGCCGGCACCAGCAGTGCTGCCGCTATCCTCGCAGGCTGCAAGGCTCAGCGTCGCACCAACAGTCATCGCCCACACCACAACGGTCTTTCTCATTTGCGTCTCCTCCTACCTGCGAGCGACCTGGCACACCAACGCGGAAGTCCCGATCGCTTCGGTCTTCGACCGCGGTTTCCTACGCGAAAAGTCACTGCTATTGCCGGGGTGTACTAGAAATATTCGCAGGCGGTAATTCGGTATCGCGAATTGTCCCGCTTTGTCAACAGAGGAGTTGAAGCGAATCGCGGATACTGGCGGATGCCGAGAAAGGGAGGATTGTGAATGCTAGGAGAAACCAGGAAAAGGACGACGTGTCTCGAGCTCCTGGCTTGACGCCGAAGCTCCGGGCTCTTCGCAAGCTACTGTTTGGGGGGCAGGCACATACCCCAGCCAATCGTGTAGTTGTCGTCCTTGATGCTGGAGCTGTCTTGTCCGGAGTCCCACATGACCGCCTGGCAGGTGGTGTTGTCCGGGCAAGTCGGACTGCCAGTATCGCAGAGCTTGCGACACACGAAGCTCGTTCCCTGCTCGTCGACCGACCAGCAGAAATTACCAGCCGCGCACTCCTTGTCCTCTGGAACGTTCGGCGCGCTCTGGGTCGGACGAGCACAGGTACCATCGAGCGCCACGTTGCCGTACGCCGACTCCTGGCAGGCTCCGGTCGCTCTGACTGGATTGCTGCTGGCGCAAGCTTGCTTTTCGCCCTTGCTGTTGTCCGGGCAGGTGTTCTCGGCGAAGAGAGCACAGGCGGTGACGTCCGGGGAGCAGAAACCAATCGTCTGGGTGTACACTACCGGTGGAGTCGCGGTCCGATCGTAGGTGTCCACCGACGATTGATCGGCGCAATCCTCTTTGAGTGGGCAGTCGGAGTTGCCAGACTCCCGAGTGAGGATCGTATTGGGATCGCAGAGCTTGGCGCACTTGCCAGTGACCGCTCCGGTCGCTCCCACGCAGATCGAGGTGGCGTCGCAGTTGCTTCCGCCCCTCTTCCGATTCTGGAAATCGCAGGCGTCACCAACGGTCTTGGTGCCAACTTCTATGCAGAGACCCTGGATGCCGTCGGCCAAGGGCAAGCACCAACCTGGAAACTGGTTGGCGGCATCGAGACCCAATTCCTCGCCGAGGTTGCACGGCTGGCCAGTTGCACCTGGATTCTGCGCGTTGCCGAACCCGCAATAGGAGACGTAGCAGTGTCCCGCCATGAGCGAGAACGCCGTACCGAGAGAGCCGCCGCCAGCCGGATAGCAGACGTTGCCGAATGGGCATTCCGTGCTGGCCTTGCACTCGTACAGGCAGGCCTTTGGCATGTTTCCGGCTTTGTCCTTCAACCAGCCAATTGGCACGCAGCTCGTCTGCGGCTCTGCCGGAGCACATTCATCCGTGGAGATGCATTCCCCGTACGGTTGAACTTTGCCCGTCGGCGGTGCGTCAATCGCCGCGTCGATTGGTTGGGCGTCGGGGGGATCGTCGCCGCCATCGCTACAAGCTGCAAGGCCGAAGGTCGCGGCCGCGACCATGGCCAAAATCGAACCGGATTTCTTCATTGCTTCTCCTCCTAGCATCTAGCATCGAACTGCGCAGAAAAGCGCGTGGTGTTTCTCGTACCGCGAGCTGTCCTACCTTGTCAAGCCAGCTCGTGCTCACAATCCGCATGCCAACATGACAACCCACCGAAATACCTAGTGACTATCGCCCCACCAGCGCCCGATCACCACAATGGGTGGATACCTGGACGTCCAGACAGCGACACAATTGTCAGCCTACCTCCACAATCCGGATGAAGGCAGGCTGTCTCGCACCACCTGACCATGCGCGGCAAAGCGTCACTGCCGCGCAATCGTTCACTGCCGATTGCCCGTGCTTGCCATTGGGTTGGCTACTTGCGGCGCTCCCGCTGCCTTCGCACGTCCGGCTGTGCCGGGGCAGGCTCGGACGAATACGGATCGAGCGGGCCTTCGGAAGACGAACCACTCCTCGAGCTATCGTCCTCATAGGGATCGAGCGGGACGTCATCGTTCCGCTTGGCGGGCGCGGATCGCTCGCTGGCCGAAGGCGTTGCCGAGGTCGCGCTTGGATTCGTCGCCGAGCCCCTGGTCGTGCTCGCAACCGCACCTGCCACCGAGCCCGTCGTCGAGCTTGCCGAGCTCGTCGCCGAACCCGTGCCCGCCGAGCCCGATGGCGAAACGGCCGGCGAGCTCGACGGCGCAGACACGGCCAGCGGTGTGACCGCCGTAGAGGTCTGGGCCACCGGTGCGATCCCGGCCGAAGCCTGTGCGGGCGCAGTGGCTGCCGGCTCGATACCGAGCTTGTCCTCGCAGCGACGTACCATTTCCCTGGACGACGCTGCGTACGGTCCATCCTTGCTCCGCTCGAGTGCTTCGGCGAAAAGCTGTCGTGCTGCGGCGATCTTCCCGGCGTGGTAGAGCCTTATTGCTCGTTCGAATAGCGTCCTGGCGACGGCATCCTGAACGTCTGCCGGAACCGCTGCCATATCGGTGGGTGGACTGGCGAACGCAGAATTACCGTCGTGCTCGATAGCGCTGGCAACAATGATGGCAAACGAAACTACCAGCCAGCGGGAATCTCGATGGTGCGGCATTCCTTGTTGATACCACGAGCCCTGGTCCGGCAACACCCCTGCACCGTGCACCGTGGTTCCTGGCTCGATACTTCAAGCAGTGCGCCAGGCTCGCGAGCGAAAATAGATGAACAGCGTCTGGATAATCGAGGCAGTGGGAACTGCCAGCAAGGCGCCGACCAAGCCGTAGGTGTGCTCGCCGGCAATGAGTGAGAAGACCACCAAGACCGGGTGCATCTTGGCAGCGCGCCCGATGATCTTCGGGTTGAGAAAATTGGCCTCGACAAAATGAATACCGAGAATCCAGGAGAGGACGAACACACCGCGCAGAAGGTCGAGGTTCTCGCCCCCGGAAACCAAGGAAATGACGACGATTGGAATGGACGAGAGAATCGAGCCGAAGATGGGTACCAAGCTCATTACCCCCGCCAAGGCGGCAAGGAGGAGGCCGTATTTGACTCCGAAGATGAGCAAACCAGTGTACGTCAACACTCCGTTGATGAGGCAGATCACCAGCTGGCCACGGATCACACCGTGTAGGCCGCGGTCGATGCCAGCGACGATTTGATCGTACTCGTCACGATAGCGAGCTGGTATCAATCCCCGGCTGGCTTCGTGAATGCGATCCATGTCGACGAGAATGAAGGCGGCAACCATTAGCACCAGCACGAACCGCATGATGATGCTGAATACGCCGGTGACCAGGGCTTGCCCAAAACGAAACAAGCTCGCAGCTTCTCCTCCGAGGGTAGCCACTGCTTGTCTCATTTTCAGACGCAGGACGTCCTCGAGCCTACGTTTGGGTCCTTCCTCGCGAGGACGAATCACGACTTTGCTGGCACCAAGACGCTCCACCTCCACGCCGTGCTCCGGAACCGTGACAGCGTACTCGCCGTTGCCAAGCGGCGTGACAGTCAGCACCGCTCCTTCTGGCAGCGCGGGCGGTCCGACCAGGGTGCCGGACTGCTGGTTCTCCTCGGTCGAAGGATTCGGTGCCAGCGAGGGGAACTGCTTCTCCAACCAATGAGCCACGTTGGGAGTCCAGACTCGGTCAATCCGCTCCCAGAGCTCTGGTCCTTCGCGGCCGAGCCGGGCGAAATCACGGGAAAGCCTGGGTAGGAAGGCGCTCAGGAAGAGTCCAAGCCCAGTGAGAAGCGCCAAGTAGACCAAGACCACTGCCAGTCCGCGTGGGATTCGGCGTGCTCGCAAGCGCCAAGAAGCTAGACGGTTGATTATCGGAGCAAGGATATAGGCCAGGGTTATCGCGAGAACGAACGGCAACAGGACGTGACGAAACCAGAACACCACGACGAGAATGAAAAAGGCGAAACCCCACAGCTTGGCGAATCGCCGGAACCAAGGTTGCCGGCCACCAGGTGTTGGCGGCGGTGCCCCCGCCCCAGCCGCCGCCCCAGCCGCCGATGACGACGACGATGACGATGACGATGACGACGATGACGATGGATCGGCGCTCACTGTGGTCACTACCCCTCGTTGTCCGAGGTGGAAATTCCAGGTTCCTCGCGCACGGCAGCGAAATGGGGCAGCAATCGCTCGTAGGTCGCCTCGAGATGCTCGCTGATCACCCTGGTGTCGCCGACAACCGCCATGAAATTGGTATCCCCGTTCCAGCGGGGCACCAGATGCCAATGGCAATGACTCTCGATGCCCGCTCCGGCGACGCGACCGAGGTTCATACCGATGTTCATCCCATGAGCGGCCAACACCTTGCGCAAGATAGTCGTCGTGCGCCGCAGCACTTCGGTGCAGGCCTGATACTCGTCGCCAGGCAGGTGCTCGGGATCAGCCACGTGACGTCGCGGGACGACCAGCAGATGTCCATTGCTGTACGGATAGCGATTCATGATCACGAACGAGTGACGGCCTGCCCAAAGAATCAGGTGCTCGCGGTGATGCGCTGGACCATTGGCCGGGAAAGCGCAGAAAATACACTCGGCAGAGGTTTCCGCCGTCGAAAGGATATAGGCCATTCGCCATGGAGCCCAGAGTTGATTCATGTTTGCACTGGAATGGAAAGGAGGAGCAGCGCGCTACGCTACGTTGCCAGGCATGCCTTGCGCGCGCGATGGCACATCGCCGAGCGACAGGGTTCCGGCGAGCAGACTCTCTATTCTATTACTCGTCTCCCCAGTCCTCTTCCTCGCGCTGGCGCCTTCCACCAGTACCAGTGCTGCGCTTGGCCTTCTTGGCGGCGGCACTGTCGCGCTCCCCCGACAGCTTGGCGCGCATGACGTCTCCAAGCGTGGCGCCCCCGGTCGAGCCTGGCGAGTATCCCTGGGCGTCGGCAAGCTCGGCTTGGCGAGTCGCGCCGCGAATCGAGAGCCCGATCTTTCGTTCGATCGCATCCACCGTAATGATTTGAGCCTTCAGCTCTTGTCCCGGCTTCAGAACCGTGCGCGGGTCTTCGATGCGTTCCTCGGCGATCTCCGACACGTGCACCAGTCCTTCGACGCCCTTCTCCAATTCGACGAACGCGCCGAAATCGAGCACCTTGAGGATCTTCACATCGATAATACGCCCGACGGGGTAGTCGTACGGAATCCGATCCCACGGATCGGGAATGAGCTGCTTGATGCCCAGCGAGATCTTCGGCTTCTCTCCGTCCTGGGTGTCGATGTTGAGCACTACTGCCTCGACCTCGTCCCCCTTCTGGAACAACTCCGACGGATGCTTGACTCGCTGAGTCCAAGACATGTCGCTGATATGAACGAGACCGTCGATGCCTTCCTCGATCTCCACGAAGATGCCGAAATCGGCGATGTTCCGTACCCGTCCCTTGACCACCGTACCAGCTGGATACTTGTCCTTGAGCAGCTCGTACGGGTTGGCCTCGAGCTGCTTCATCCCGAGCGAGATCCGATTGTTGGCGGTGTCAACGTCGAGGACTACTGCCTCCACGGTGTCCCCGACAGCGACCATCTTGGACGGGTGCTTGACTCGACGAGTCCAAGACATCTCGCTCACGTGTACCAGACCTTCGATGCCCTCTTCGAGCTCGATGAATGCACCGTAGTCCTTGAGGGAAACCACCTTGCCGCGCACGACCGTTCCGGGAACGTAGCGCTCGGACGCCCTCGTCCACGGATCTTCGCTGATCTGCTTCAGCCCGAGCGAGACGCGCTCCGTCTCGAGGTTGAACTTCAAGACCTTCACTCGGACGTGATCGCCGACCTGGAAGAGCTCCGAGGGATGGTTGACCCGCCCCCAGCTCATGTCGGTGATGTGGAGCAATCCGTCGATTCCACCGAGATCGATGAACGCACCGTACTCGGTCAGATTCTTGACGATACCCTCGACGATCTGCCCTTCCTTGAGGCGCTCGAGGGTCTGCCCCTTCAATTCTGCCCGCTCCTTCTCGAGAAGGACGCGACGGGAGAGCACGATGTTCCCCCGCTTCTTGTTGAACTTGATGACCTTGAACTTGTAGTTCTTGCCGATGAACGCGTCGAGATTCCGCACCGGACGGAGGTCGACCTGGGAGCCAGGGAGAAAAGCCTTGACCCCGCCTTTTATCGTCACCGACAAGCCACCCTTGACTCGCTGAGAGATGATGCCCTCGACGAGCTCGTCCATCTCGCAGGCATCGGAGATCTCGTCCCACACCTTCAGCCTGTCGGCCTTTTCCTTGGAGAGCACACAGAGACCGTTCTCGTTCTCTCGCGATTCGAGCAGCACGGAGATCCGGTCGCCTTCCTTCACCCCCACCGCGCCATCCGAGCTAACGAACTCGTCAATGGCAACCTGGCCCTCGGACTTGTAGCCAATATCGACGACCACGAAGTCCTTGGTCACCTGAATTACGGTGCCCGAGACAATTTCGCCTTCGCGAATGTCTTCTTTCCTGATGCTCTCTTCGAACAGAGCGGCAAACGATTCCTCTTCTTCACCTTTGTTGTTTTGTACGTCCATCAGCAACTCTTCATACTCCTGCGCCCGGTGGGATTCGTCATTCTCAGATGACGGACGGGCACACACCTACTGGGGGGCCTCAGATACCGTGAAGGCACGGCGTTGTCAATACCCAAACCTTTCCTGTTCAGCCATTCGGCACCAGGCGAGCTCGCGCAATGCGCTCGACGTCGTCCACGACCTCTTCGACCGTCTTCTCGCTGGTATCTACCAGCACTGCATCGGGGGCAGCCCGCAACGGGGCCACTGCCCTCGATCGATCGCGCTCGTCGCGTTCTTCCATTTCCCGCCGTACCGTTTCTTCGACCACTACCGACCCACCGGCTCTCTGCTCCTCGTATCGACGGCGAGCCCTGACCTCCGCTCGAGCGGTCAAGAACAGCTTTATCTCGGCTCGAGGGAAGACGACCGTACCCATGTCTCGCCCTTCGGCGACCAACCCTCCCTGGCCGGCAAGCTGTCGCTGTAGAGCCAGCAGCGCCTCCCGTACTGCCGGAAAAGCAGACACCAGCGAAGCACCCTGCGATATCTCTGGGGTGCGGATTGCTTCGGTCACGTCGTCTCCCGCGAGCAATACTGTCGGCCGCCCCGCTTCGTTTCCAGCCAACGTGACCTCGAGCTTCGCAGCCAGCCGGGCGAGCGCTTCGCCATCATTCCATGCCGTCCCCTGGCGGCGGGCAGCGAGCGCCAGGGCTCGATAGATGGCGCCGGTATCGAGCAGCCGGTAGCCAAGCCTTCTCGCCACTGCCTTGGCCACGGTCGACTTGCCCGCGCCTGCTGGACCATCGATCGTGATCACGAAACGACGCACGCCGGGGACGATACTGAGCAAGGCTATCATCGTCAAGAGAGATCCCACGATCCGCGCTCCGATCCGCGATCGACAAGATACTGCGACTTGCACGACATCACGGCGTTGTATACGCTTCGGCCAATGGCCGAGACACGACTGTTTTCGGAGGCATGCCAACCGCAACCGCAACCGACCTCGCACGCCTGTGCCAGCGAAGGCGTTCAAACGGACAAATCCCGTCCAGTTGGACCGGACGGTGACGCGCCAGGCACAGTCATCCCGAAGAACGGAGGAAGACCGCAGTCGCCACGCCCGCTCGCCAATCCAGAGCAGCGAGTCGTTGCCGTCACTGGTGCACGCAGCTTCATTGGTGGCGAGATCATTCGCCGCATGGAGGAAGAACGGCGCTACCGCAAGATTCTTGCGTTCGACATCAAGAAACCGGACTTTCCTCTCGAAAGAACGGAATTCCACAAGCTCGACCTGACTCTCCCGACCGCCGATTCCGATCTGGCCGCCATTCTGCGACGGGAGAACGCTGACACGTTCGTTCACGCGGCCTTCCTGTCCCGGCCAACTCACGCCACTGCCTGGGCCCACGAGCTCGAGGACATCGGCACCATGCACGTTCTCAACGCCTGTGCCGAGGCGCGCATTGGCAAGCTCATCCTCGCCTCGACGACGCTCGTGTATGGTCCGATCCCTACCAATCCCAACTTTTTGACCGAAAAGCACGAGCTGAAAGGACAGCCACGCTCGCGCTTCATCAGAGACAGAATCGCTGCCGAGCAGCAGGTGCGCCGCTTTGGGACGGAAAACCCCGACGCAGTCGTGACCGTGCTGCGCTCCGCCCTGACACTTGGACCAACCATCAACAACTTCGTTACCGACTTCTTTTCGTGGCCGGCAGTTCCAAGGATCATGGGCTACGATCCTCTCCTCCAGTTCCTGCACGAGCAGGATTCGGTGGATGCCTTATGGTTGGCGCTCGAGAGGGATTTCCCGGGCGAGTTCAATATCGTTGGCGACGGAGTGCTCCCCTATTCGACAATCCTGGCGATGATGGGCAAGATTCCAATCCCAATACCGCACTTCTTGGCCTATCCGGTAGCGGGAGCTCTGTGGAAAGGACAGGTTCTCGATTCGCCCCCCAATCTCCTCGACCTCCTGCGTTTTCTCTGTGTTGCCGACGGAGCCAAGGCCAGCAAGATCATGGGGTTCAGGCCACGCTACAACATTAAAGAAACGATCCACGACTTTCTCGGGGTCAGTCAGCGCGGCGAGACTACTCTCGCAACGAGCTTCGACAAGGCCTAGAAGGAATCGATGAAACAGAGCACAACAACACCAGACGATCCTCTCGACAACAGACCCGACGATGGGACGGACGATGGGACGGACGATGAGACGGACGATGAGACGGACGATATCTTCTACGGCGAAGAAGCAGCGCCTACTCCGGGAGACTATGGTCCAAATCTGGATACGAGACGCGAGCTCCCTCACGATCGCAAGACGCTCGCCGACGAGATTCGCGAGCTCGAACGCCGAGTTCGGGCCCACCTGACGCCAGCTTTTCCGATCGAGCACCGGCGCCAGTTGCCGCTCGAGTTCCTTTGGAAACGCTATCGCGACCTGGCGATGCGCGACCGCTCCGACGTCGTCGACGAATTCGGCAGAGATCCGATCTATGCCAAGCACGCCGAACCTTTCCTCGAGTTCCTCTACGAGAAGTATTTTCGCATCGAGGTCGAGGGGATGGAGAACATCGGCGAGACCGGGCGCGCCCTCCTGGTAGCGAACCACTCCGGTACCCTTCCCTACGACGCCGCCATGGTGATGTACACCGTCCGCCGCAACACTCCCAGCCACCGCGAGGTACGAACGCTCGTCGAGGACTTCGTCTTCCATTTCCCCTACCTCGGCACGCTGGTCAACCGAATCGGTGGCGTCCGGGCGTGCCAGGAAAACGCCGAGCGGCTTCTCGGCCAGGAGCAGCTGGTAATAGTCTTTCCCGAGGGTATCAAAGGAATCGGCAAGCTCTATCGCGACCGCTATCGACTGCAGCGCTTTGGTCGCGGCGGGTTCGTCAGACTGGCGCTCAGGACAGACTCGCCAATAATCCCGGTTGCCATCATCGGTGCCGAGGAAGCCCAGCCCATGCTGGCCAGGGTCACCTGGTTTTCCCGCTTTCTCCGCGTACCGTATGTGCCGATCACTCCGACCTTTCCGTTGCTCGGACCGGCCGGGCTCCTCCCATTGCCGAGCAAATGGACAATTCGCTTTGGCAAGCCAATCGACTTTTGCTCCAGCCACGGAGCCGACGCTGCCGAAGACCGCATCTTGGTACACAAGCTTGCCGAGACTGTCCGGGCAAGCATCCAGGAGATGCTGGACGACGCCCTTTCGCGCCGCCGCTCGGTCTTGATGGGCTAGAGCACCGAACGGCGGCCCGCGAAAGGGGTAGGGCCGGCCGGAGCGGCTGGCACAACGACCCGAATTGGTGCTAACCTTCTTCCGGGATCTTCCAATGAGAGACAGCTATGACGATGCAATGGAGCTGGCCCGGGCTCTTCTCGGTGGAAGCGAGTCCATCGACGACATTGCCGAGGCCAACGATTTCGCAAACCGCGCTCTCCGGCTGCGCCCTGGAGACTGCGAGGCTTGGCTGTTAAAGGCCCAGACTCTCAGCGCTCTACAGGACGACGGTTCTGCTCTCGCGTGCGCGGAAATGGCGCTCCGACGCGCTCCGCAATCGGCCGAGGGCCATTACTGGCGGACAGCGATTCTGGGTGACATGGAGCGGTTTGCCGACGCACTCAAATCGGCAGACCGTGCCCTTCAATGCATTACCGAAAAGGATGAATGGCTTCTCGAGGATCTCTACCACGAGAAGGGAACCATTCTGAGCGCACTTGGACGTCGCGAGGAAGCACTCGCCGTGCTCGAGGAAGGCCTCAAGCGCTGCCCCGAGTCGCGCCTACTGCGAGCTGGCCTCGAACCTCTTCAGCGCGACCGAATTCGCAAAACGCTCAGGGTGCTTCCCGGCGGTCGGCTGTAGGTCGGCTGTAGATCTGGCTGGCTACTCGTTTTCAACTGCAAACGCAGTTGCGCCCCTTGGCCTTTGCCTCGTAGAGCTTCTCGTCCGCCTGCCTGATGAATTCGCTCGGATCGTTGAGCTCGCCCTCGAGAGTGCCGACACCCAGAGACACGGTCACCGGGATAACGGTGCTCTCGAACTTGAACGGCATCTTCTCCACCAGAGCCCGGATCTTTTCGGCGGTCTGCACTGCGCTGGCGTGATCGACCTCGGGCAAGACGATGGAGAATTCCTCGCCACCGTAGCGGGCCAGAATATCCTCCCTGCGCACCCTTGCCTTGACCGCCGACGCTAGCTGCTTTAGCACTGCGTCTCCGGCGAGATGGCCGAACGTATCGTTGATGTTCTTGAAGTGATCGATATCCAGCATGATGAGCGAGAGCGCGCGATGGTAGCGGTGCGCTCGACTGATCTCTCGCTCGAGGGTCTCGAGGAAGTAGCGCTTGTTGAATACCTGGGTAAGGCCGTCGACGGTAGTGAGCCGGTAGATCTCCTCGTGGTAGGCGTTCTCGATGTTGTTTCCCGACAAAAACTTGAAGATGGTACGCCCGATCTTGATGAAATCTCCGTCGCGCAGGATCCATTCGTCGATGAGCTCGTCGTTGACGTAGGTGCCGTTGGTGGAGCCCAGGTCGCGCAGCACGATGTTCTTGCCGGTGTTGAGGATCTTGGCGTGGTTGCGCGACACCGATTCCTGATCGATCTGAATTTCCGCTTTTGACGAGCGCCCGAGGATGATAGTCGGCACGTCGAGGCTGAACTTGCGTCCGAGATCCATGCCGTAGATGACGACAAGACACGCCTCTTTGCCGGGTGGCTTCTCGGACATCCGGCTGATGACGGTAACAACGGTTTTGTTGACTGCCTTATCCTTCAACTCAAGGAACCCCGCAAGCTACTCGCCGCAACTCCGAAGGGCCTGCTCCAGCATCGAGGCTATCACAGGATGAAGCGCGGATCGCGCTTAGTTTCACCTTCCGCTGCTTTGGAAAAACTTTCGAACTCCTTGCGGCCAAGCAAACCGAAAGCAAAGCGCTTGCCCTCTTCGACACCGGGCTGATCGTACGGGTTGACCCGGTAGAGCGGTCCGGCAAAAGCGGTTGCAGCCTCCAGGAGCATAGTCAGCTCGCCAAGCGCGCGAGCATCCACTCTCTCGAGGGTGATCGTTGCGCTCGGTCTTCCTGCCCGGGCGAGCGCCAGCCTGGTTCCGAGTCGCTCCGCTTCGAGTATCTTGCCGAGCCCGTGTCCTCCGAGATAGGCGAGCTCCTCGTACTGGGCGAGCACCCCCCGCGGCACCGACACGTCCGGTCCCCGCTCTTTGACAGTCACGAACAGCAGCACCTTGTCGTCTGGTCCCTCGACGAAGAGCTGGAGCTGCGAGTGCTGATCGGTGGCACCACGGGCGGCAATCGGCGTCGGACCGACATGAATCTCCCTGCCCTCGACGTCCCTTGCTTTGCCCAGACTCTCCGCCCAGAGCTGGCGAAACCATTCGGCCGTCTCGTACAGACAATCGACGTACGGCATCATCACGTGAATGGGCCGCCGCCTCTCTCGATCGTGAAGATACAGGCAGGCGGCGAGAAGGAGCGCCGGATTCCGCCTGACGTCCTGCTCCTCGGCAACTACGTCCACCATGTGCTGCGCCCCCTCGAGAAGCCCGTTCACGTCGAGACCAGCGACCGCGGCCGGCAGAAGACCGACAGCCGACAAGGCGCTGAAGCGCCCTCCCACCGCCGGCGGAATGGCGAACGCTTCCAGCCCGAAATCGTTTGCCAGGCGACGAAGCACACCTTTGGCGGGATCGGTGGTCAAGACAAGATGACGTCGCGCCGCATCTTTTCCCAGCCGGCGCTCCAGCTCCTCCACTACCACCAGCAACTGGGCTGCGGTCTCTACTGTGCCGCCCGACTTGGTCACCACGTTCCACACCGTCTTCTCTAGCGGACAGAGATCCAGAACTGCCCGAAACGTCGCCGGATCGATGTTGTCGGGGAAGAATAGCCGGCGAGGGAACGCCGCAGCTCGCGGCCGAAGATCCTCGAAGGGACGAGCGAGCGCCCGGTATATCACCTTGGCACCCAGCGACGAACCGCCAATGCCAAGCACCACCATGTTCTCGATCTCTGGTCCGAGGCGGCTGGCGTAGTCGACTGCCTTGGCCACGGTTTCGGCAGCAGCGTCTCTGGGCAAATCGAAAAAGCCGACTTTTCCGCTCGCCCGCAGACCCGCCGTCTCCCGAACTGCCGCGCGCGCACGCTCGGCAATGGCATCGAGATCGGCATCGGCCAACCCCTTGGCTTCGATTCCGGCTGACATCAAGTAGGTCGCGTCTAGCTCTACTCTGGACATCGTCTGCATCCTCGAATGGAAAAAGGCCCGGAGCACCGCCCACCTCCCCACAACCAACCCGACGCTCGCAAGCAGAGGACAGGCTAGCACACCATGGCCCAGCCAGGCACACCCAATTGCCTATTTCTCAACACCGGAATACTTGCCCGCAAGTCATACTGGTAGGACTATGTAGACAAAGCTATGAGAGACCAACACCACCTTGGCTCACTGTCCGGTCGAAAACCAGTAACTACTCGCCTGCTAGCACCGAGCGTTTTAGGGACGACTCTGTTTGCAAGCATCAGCGTCCTGTCAGCCAGCGCCGCCCACGAGCGCGCACCGGCACCGGTACTGGCACCGATTCCGCTATCTCTGTCGTCACCTCAGCCTCCCGGCAGCGCGAGGAGTCCCGAATCTCCTTTTGCGACGGACGAATCCGCAGTGCTCTTTGGTGATTCTCATCTCCGCGGACAGATCGATCTGGCGCTGGCGCAAGAGACAAACGGACACCTCGAAGCCCCCTTGGGCAACGGAATGCACGCAATCCTCACTCTGTCGCCGAGTGTCCAGGCACGCGCCGAGTCAGTCCTTTCCCAGGCTGCGCCAGTACGGGGCGCGATCGTGGTAATGACTATCGATGGTCGCCTACTCGCGCTAGCCGGACACGACGCCGACCGCAAGGGTCGTGCTCTCGAGCCGGCGCTCGAGCCATGGGCTCCCGCCGCCTCGGTGTTCAAGATCGTGACCAGCGCGGCGCTCCTCGACGGTGGCGTCGCACCGTCGGCCAACGTCTGCTTCCATGGCGGTCTGCGGTCGGTCGAGCAGTCCAACCTGGTCGACGATCCCAAACACGACCGGAGCTGCCAGACATTTGCCCAGGGACTGGCAGCGTCCCAGAACGCCGTATTCGGCAAGCTAGCGGCACGCCATCTCGATCGAGACACACTCGAGAGCTACGCTCGTCTCTTCGGATTCGGGCAGGCACCGGCGTTTGCTCTGGCGGCGCCCGCTCCAACTGTTTCTCTTCCCAACACCAACGTGCTCGAGCTCGCCCGAGCCGCAGCAGGCTTTTGGCACAGCTATCTATCGCCGATCGGCGGCGCGATCCTCGCCAACACCGTCGCGTCGGGAGGCTTGGCCGTCGAACCGCGCATCGTCGCCGAAGTTGTCGGACCAGGATCGTCACGGCAGCCAATCGTCGCTCCTGCTCCTCGCCGAGTGCTCTCCAGCGAGACAGCCGAGACGCTTGGCGAAATGCTCACCGCTACCACGAAGATAGGTACGGCTCGCAAGGGCTTCCACGACAATCGAGGCAGGCCGTATCTTGGTGACACCAAGGTTGCTGGCAAGACCGGTTCTCTCGCCCAGCAAGACCCCTACGTGAGCTTTTCCTGGTTCGTCGGCTTTGCGCCTGCCGACAATCCCCGCTTGGTCGTATCAGTTCTCCTCGGCAATTCCGCAGTCTGGCGACTCAAGGCTCACACTGCTGCTCGAATCGTGCTCGAGAGTGCCCTGGACCACTAAGATACTTTGTTCAAGTTATTCTGCGACGGCTCCTAACAAGGACGTCGAGCACATGGTAGAGTTTCGTCGTGCTGTCCTCCGAACGCCTGCTCGTAGTCGTTCATGAATGGTGCGAGTGAATGGCATTGCGGTCTTCCGTTGAGTGCTCACCCGCTCAAGGAGTGTGACATGAGGAGCTTCGCCTATATGACCAATCGACTCTTGGCTAGGGCAGTGCTTGTCCTGGCGTTTCTCCTGGCTTGTCCGGTCGGCGCCCAGCCCAAAGCGACAGAGCCGGATCCTCGGGCAGAGGCCCTCAACGAGGAGGGAAAAGAGTTCTTCCGCGGGAAGGACTACGCTGCAGCAGCGGCGCGATTCAGAGAGGCAGCAGAACTGAGCCCTGATGCGCGCTACTACTTCAACCTGTGCGTGGCTCTCGAGAAGCTCGAGGACCTCGAGGGTGCACTGCAGGCCTGCGATACCGTCTACACGCTGCGGCCAAGCGACGACCTCAAAGCGAAAACCGGTCAGCGTGCTGCTTCCATTCGCCAGCTCAAGAGGCAAGAGCAGCCGCAGGCCGGTACTGGCGAAACAGCCAGCGGAGGAAAACCAGAGGCCAGCGTTTCCCGACCGCCGGATCAGACTGGCCGGCACGACGAGGACGAGCCTCGACCGCAAGCCGTTGCCGATGCCAACGGCACAGGCGATGCCACCGGCGACGGCGAACAAGACGCCGACACTCGCGGACGGCCGCGCGTTCGCCATCACCGCCGACCGCAGCCACGATCGACAACAACCGTCACGGCTAGCGCAGAACCGGACATGAGCTACCGATGGTCCCTGGGGGGCAGCATCGGACCGGCGGGCACCAACATCAACGGAGAGGCCAAGAGCGCGGGCTCTCTAAGACTGCACGGCAGCCTACTCTTGAGCCAAGAACGCAATCTCGGCATTCAGCTATACCTTGGCTCAACCACCACGGACGCGGCCGGCGGCGGAGAAGTATTCATGATCACCGACGTTGGCGGCGCCGCCTTCTGGCATCGACGACTGCGTGGACGCTTCGTCTTCACTCCTCTGCTTGGATTGCACGTGACAACCATTCTGACAGAGAATGCGAATGACGAATACTTCCCCACCGTCGGGCTGCGGCTGGATGCTCTGTTCTCGTATGTTGTCGGCCGCCACGAATTCTGGGCTGGGCCGTCGCTCAGCTTGTACGCGGCCGCCGGCAAGTCAATGCCAAACGCCTACCACGAGGCGGCCGAATACGGCCTCGACGAGGGAGGCCGCATTCTGTCGGTGCAGTTCGGATACTCCTATCGCTTCGAGATGCCGCTAGTGTCCGGCCTTGCAATCCTCGAATAGGGTTTGCTAACCTACCTTGGCGATTTTTCGCCCGAGTCTTGCCGATGACCCTGCTCTACGAGTGGCTCGATCGAGTTGCGACCGATCTTGGGAATGCGAAGGCCCTGGTCTATCGCGACAACTACCTATCCTGGCGTGGACTCCTGCACCGAGTAGAACGTCGGGCCCAGGAATTCCACTCGATGGGCGTCCGTCCCGGCGACCTCGTCGGTCTGATGCTCGGCAATGTTCCCGATTTCGTGATTCTCTCCCTCGCGCTATCGCGAAACGGAGCCACCATCGTTCCCATCGACCCGACCACCGCCTCGCAGGAATTCGAGCTGATGCTCGAGACCGTTCCCTTGCGGGCGCTCATCACCAGACCACGCGGCTCGGATATCCAGAACCCCGCGCCGACTGCCAGAACCCGGGCCCCCACCACTGGACCGGTCTATCCTCCCGACGAGCGAAAGCGTGGCACAGAAGCCGCCGAGAGTCGTCGCCGCCTGCAAGGCACCTTGCTGGTGTGCAGCACTTTCCGCCGCCCGCCGGCAGAGCTACCGACCATCCCGGAAGTGGTGATGTTCACCGCCGACTCGGCAGGCGATCCCAAGGCTGTATTGCGCAGTCGAGAAAATCTCGAGGCCGAAGCTGAGAAAGTCACCCATGCGCTCGACCTCAACCAGGAGACGACAATCCTGGCGGCAATGCCGTTGTTCCACGCCTACGGCTGGGATCTCGGTCTCCTCGCTGCCATGCGGCATGGTGCCACCCTTTACGTAGAAGAAGAAATGTCAGCCCGCCGGATCTGCCGAATCCTGCGCGAACAGGAAGTCGACGTCCTGCCCGGCACGCCGTTTCTGTTCGGGGGGTTGACCAAGATGCCAGCGGTCAAGCCGCGCAAGCAGAAAGGCGTGCGCTTCATCTCCGCCGGCTCGATTCTCGAAGAGAGCGTGGCAGAGACCTTCCACCGGCGCCACAGCATCAGGTTGATGAGCGCCTATCACACCACCGAAACCGGGTTGGTCGCGCTCGACGGCAGCGGCAAGTACCCGGATTCCGTTGGCAAGGTGGTCGACGGGATCGGAATCCGTCTCACCAACTCCGAGGGGAAGAAGGCCCGCCAAACCGACGAGAGGTCAGTCATCTGGGCAAAAGGAGACTCGGTGGCCCTCGGCTCGATGGGTCCCTACGAAATCCCGCCAGCGCGATGCGGTCGCATTGCCGTCGGTGGCCACGACGCCAAGGGATGGTACCGGACTGGCGATCTTGGCCGACTCGACAAGAACGGCCGCCTGCACCTGCAGGGACGTGAAGACGATCTCGTCAAGGTCGACGGAAAGCGCGTAGCGCTGTGCGAAGTCGAGGGCTGCGTGGAGTCGTTCCCGAAAGTCAAGCAGGCCCAGGCATTCATCGTCGAGGACCCGTTGGCCGGACCAATGGTGGTGGTCCGAGTGATTTCGTCCGCCAAGTGCCGGCCCGAAGAAATCATCGACCACTGCGCGAAAAACCTCGCCCCCTACAAGGTCCCCCGCCGCATCGAATTCTGCGACCGACTGTAGCGAGCGTTGTTCCGTCGCTGCTTGCGGCGAAGCAGAGCGGAAAGCACGAGAATCCCGCCCAGGATCGGCGCTCGTGCGCCTCCCCCGGCCCCGGCCCCGGCCCCGACCCCCGCACCGGCCCCCCCCCCCCCCCCCCGT
>JAZDLZ010000283.1:0-3782 GCA_043801535.1 Pseudomonadota bacterium | reverse complement strand
GGACCAAAGACCGAGAACGGCCTGCGCTCCCTCGGGTGCCTTGTCATGTCCATCCGACCGAGACACGTCCACGTCGGGTATCGCTGACGCTCTGGTTTCGCCGCCATCGACGGGGGACCAACGAGCAACGATCACACCCAGTAATCCTTGTGTGGAGGCGTGGAATATGCCTTTAATGCTGACTGTAGGTGCATGCCCAAGCCGACTAGATTCTTCTCCACGGAATGCCGCCAGCTCACGACCCCAAGAACAACCCCGCCACCGAGCAGAATAGCCTCGTCGATGGCCAACTGAACGATACGCCGGGCAACGCTCCCGGGGATTCCGGGGACGATACAGTAGTGCAGCCCAGACGAAGCGCGGCCAGTGTCCTTGGCACTCTGCTCTCTCCGACGATTGCCCCGCTCAAGGCATTCGTGGAATCCGTCGGGAACCATCTCCACCTCCTCGGGCAGTGTCTCAAATGGGGAATCCGCCGGCCATTTCGAATACGGCTATTCCTCGAGGCGGCAGAATCCATTGGAATCGGCTCGCTCCCGATCATTCTCTTGGTGGGAGCGTTCAGCGGCATGGTCACGTCGCTACAGTCGGTCAGTGCGTTTCGCATGCTGAAAGCTGAAGGCTACGCTGGCAGCGCAGTGGGACTGAGCTTGGCAGTCGAGCTTGCGCCAGTGCTCACTGCGCTGATGCTCACCGGTCGCGTCGGCGCTGGCATTGCTACCGAGATCGGCACCATGAGAATATCCGAGCAGATCGACGCTCTCGAAACCATGGCAGTATCGCCGATTCAATACCTGGTGGTGCCGCGCGTGCTGGTCGGGACCATCGTCACGCCCCTGCTCACGATGACGTTCTTCAGCATCGGGATGGTCGGCGCCTACCTGGTAGCAGTAATCATGCTGGGAGTGGACCACGGACTATTCGTCGAGAATTTTCGCTGGTACGTCGATCCCAGTCACATCGCCCAGGGACTCATCAAGAGTACCGTGTTCGGAACAGCTCTCACTCTCATCGGCTGCTATCAGGGCTACCATGCCTACGGCGGTGGGCGTGGCGTCGGGCTGGCCACCACTCGGGCAGTGGTCGTCGGATCGGTGTCGGTTCTGGTGCTGGACTACTTCCTGTCCGACGTGCTCCTGGCGGTGTTCGAATGAGCGCGACCTCGCCGGCCGCCGCCACAACTGGAAGCGGGCCAGCGCCGCGGGACGAGCGCTGGCAGGTACGCATCAGGGCGCTACGCAAGAGATTCGGTGCGAACGGCGCCGAGGTGCTGCGAGGTGTCGATCTCGACCTCGAGCGTGGCAAGGTGAACGTGGTCATCGGTGGCTCAGGCCAAGGCAAGTCAGTACTGATCAAGCACATCATCGGTCTATTGCAGCCCGACTCTGGTCACGTATGGGTCGACGGGGTCGACGTTCCGGCGCTCTCCGAATCGGAGCTGTGGCGCTTCCGGCGACGATTCGGCATGGTCTTTCAGACTGCCGCGCTGTTCGACTCACTCACCGTCGAGGAAAACGTCGCCTTTCCGCTCGTCGAGCACACCCGCAAGCCACGGCGGGAAATCCACGAAGCAGTGCTCGCCAAGCTGGCATCGTTGGGGCTGGAGGGTGCCGAAAAAAAATTTCCGGGAGAGCTCTCCGGAGGCATGCGCAAGCGAGTTGGTCTGGCCCGAGCTCTGGTCTTGGAACCGGAAATCCTTCTGTACGACGAGCCGACCACCGGACTAGACCCGCTGGCAACCGAGAACGTCGACCGCATGATCACGGACGTCGCCGACCGGTTCAGGGTGACCTCGATCGTCATATCTCATGACATGGCCTCCGTGTTCCGCATTGCCGACCGCATTGCCATGATTCACGAAGGTATTATCGTTCAGGCTGGCTCGACGAACGAAGTCCGCCAGACCGCCAACGAGTTCGTCCGCAGGTTCATCACTACCTCCGGGGTAGGAGCGGCGGTAGCGACTGCAGCGACACCGGTGGCGCCAGCAGAGCCAGAAGCAGCTGCACCGAGGCCGAGGCCGAGGAGAGATTCACCGTGAAACAGATCAGCGCCGGCATCAAGATCGGCCTTCTATTCTTGATCGTCGGCGGCGTTGGCTACTATCTCTGGAAGTCCGTCGACGAACGAGCGGCGGGTGACGAGGCATACCTGCTCATTGCCAAGCTCCGGGATGCCTCCGGCCTGCCTACCAAGTCACGAGTAGTGATTGCGGGTCTTTCAGTCGGAGAGATCGGCGATCGGCGTCTCGAGGGACGCGTGGCGCGGCTCACGATCAGGGTTCGTCATGGCATCAAGATCTGGTCCAACGCCGCGGTCTTCAAGAAGTCCTCGTCTCTCCTCGGCGAGTACTACGTGGAGATCGATCCAGGCGAAGAGGAATCTCCGGGACCGCAAGGCGGTACCATCAAGAACCGCCTGCTCGGAAACGGCGACGAGATCACCAACGTGTTCGAGGCGGCGACCGCCGACGAGCTGATCCGGCGGGTCAACGAAACCATGCCGAAAGTCAACGAAGTGATGGTGGAAGTCCAGGGGCTGGCGAGCGACATGAGGAAGCTGGTCAAAGGACCGGTGAATGACATGGCCAACACCTTGAGCAGCACCATCAAGGTCGATTCCGAGCTGGTACACAACATCCTACAGCGAGCAGACCGTTCGATGGCTTCCATCGAACGGATCACCCGCGACGTGGGCGACGTCACCGGCGGCAGCAAGCAGCAAGTCGATGCAATCCTCGACAACGTTCAGGAGACTTCGGTGGCGCTGCGCGACCTGGTGGCGACGGCCAGGCAGGAGCTCGGCGACACCGGAGCATCGCTGCGGCAGAAGCTCGACAAGGTCGACAGCGCGGTTGCCGCCCTCGAGAAAACGTTCACCTACACTGCTTCGCTGGCACGAAAGGTCGACGAGAACGATGGCACGCTCGGCCAGCTCGTGAACGATCCTGCGCTCGGCGAAAACGTGACATCCATTTCCAACGACGTGGCGTCGTTCGTCCAAACCGCCTTCGGGCTCCAGACCATCGTCGGGCTCAAGACCGACTACAACTACGTCGCCCAGGCTTTCAGGACCACTTTCTCCCTCGAGCTGATGCCCCGCCCCGACAAATACTACCTGGTCGAGATCGTGGACGACCCGCGCGGAAGCCCGACCGAGACACTCAGCTACGCGGAAGACCCCGATGTCGAAGGGGAGCCGAGGAAGCTCGTTCGTGCCACGTCGATCGACAGCGCCCTCCGCTTTTCCTTTCAGTTCGCCAAACGCATCGACCCGTTCGTACTGCGGATCGGCATCAAAGAGTCGACGGGCGGCGTCGGTGCGGACGTGAATCTGTTCGATTCGCGGCTGACGATTTCGACCGACGTATTCGACGCCAGCTTCGATCGCCGTCCTCGGCTCAGGCTCGCCGTTGCCTATCAGTTCTTCCGATTCCTGTACGTTTACGGCGGCGTCGACGACGTTCTCAATCCGGCGAACACGCTACCCATCGACACCGGCACGATCTCCGGCCAGAAGAACGAGTATCACTTTGGCCGAGACGTGTTTGGCGGAGTCATGCTTCGCTTCAACGACGCCGATCTCGCGGCTCTCCTCTTCATCGGCGGCTCTGCCCTTGGAGGCATGACCAAATAAGGTGCCTTCGGGTGTGAACAAAAGCCGTTGGTTGTGCTGTTCCCTGTGCCTAGTCCCTAGTTCCTTGTTCCATTCCTCTTTCGAGGTGCTATTCTCGCCGCAGCAATCGGCGGCGCGACGGTGACATGGCACTCCAATGAATGGCC
>JAZDLZ010000282.1:0-10477 GCA_043801535.1 Pseudomonadota bacterium | reverse complement strand
CCAAAGACCGAGAACGGCCTGCGCTCCCTCGGGTGCCTTGTCATGTCCATCCGACCGAGACACGTCCACGTCGGGTATCGCTGACGCTCTGGTTTCGCCGCCATCGACGGGGGACCAACGAGCAACGATCACACCCCCTTGCCGGCTGGGCTGGACGCCCACCGAGCCCGAGATTGCTGCTCTCATACCAATCGTGCTAAACCCACACCTCGCAGATCTTGGTCGACGCCGACAGTGCCGGAATGCATGGAAATGAACCAGGCAAAGTGCCACCGTACCCCAATTCCAAACCCACTTGATACCCAGTCAACACTCCGAACCGACGGCCGAGGACTTGATGCATCGCCGTTCCGAAGGCGGCTGCTGCCAACTGTGAGCTCTTAGGATAGAGGTGACTGCAATGGGCCGGGTGATCGCAATGGCCAACCGCAAAGGAGGCGTCGGCAAGACAACAACGGCAGTGAACCTGGCTGCCTCCTTGGCAAGCACCGGGCACACCGTGCTGCTCGTCGACTTCGACCCGCAAGGAAACGCATCATCGGGCGTCGGCTACCCGAGGAAGCGAGTAGAGCTATCAGTGTACGAGGCCCTCCTCGGCGAAGTCGACATCGCGGACGTGATACGGCCAACCGAGGTCAAACACCTCTACCTGGTACCTGCCACTTCCGACCTCTCCGGCGCAGAAGTCGAGCTCGTTCTCGCTACCGCCCGCGAGCAGAAGCTGCGCCAGCTCATTCGCAGCGTTTGCGACCGGTACGAGTACATCATCATCGACTGTCCTCCGTCACTTGGAATCCTCACGGTGAACGCCCTTACCGCCGCCGACAGCATCATCGTACCTATGCAGTGCGAGTACTACGCCCTCGAAGGACTCGCCGACGTAATGACCACAATCGAAAGAGTAAAGCAAGCGCTCAACCCGAAGCTGGCGGTGGAAGGCGTACTCTTCTGTATGTACGATCCTCGACCAACTCTGATGCGCCAGGTTGTCGAAGAAGTACGAGGACATTTCGGCAGCAGCGTCTTCGACACGATGATTCCGCGGAACGTACGGCTCAGCGAGTGTCCATCGCACGGCAAGCCGATCCTCCTGTACGATCCGTCGTCAAGAGGCTCCCAGAGCTACCTGGCCCTCGCCAAGGAGCTAATCAACCGTATTGGCGGAGAGAGCAAGGGGACAATGCGGCAGGACGTCTCGGTCTCGGGCTCGACGATCAACCACTCCTCCTCCAACGAGGTCGCATGACGGCGATTCCAGGAAAGCGACGAGCGCTCGGACGAGGACTCGAAGCCCTCATTCCAACCGGCGGCAGTCATGATAGTGGCGGTAGTAGCGGCAGTGGTAGCGATGGTAGCGGTGGTGGCAGTGGTGGCAGTGGCAGTCTTGGCGCTGCTGCGGGCGACCGGATACCAGGGTTCGGTCGTCCGTCCAACTCGCCTACCATGCGAGACTACTACGTGGCGCCAATCGAGGAGATCCATCCAAGCCCGACTCAACCCAGGCGGGCCTTTGACGAGGCGGAGCTAGAGCAGCTTGCCCAGTCGATCCGAGCGGAGGGAATCATCCAGCCGCTCATCGTGCGCCAGCGCCCGAATCCCGACGGCGGCGGCTACTACATTATCGCTGGCGAACGTCGCTGGCGTGCTGCCCAGCGGGCAGGTCTACACGACGTACCAGTGGTGATTCGCGAAGCATCCGCGGACAAGGCCTTCGAGCTCGCCCTGATCGAAAACCTGCAGCGCGCCGACCTGAATCCGCTCGAGATCGCCGAAGCCTATCAACACCTGTCCAGCGAGCGTGGCCTCACCCAGGAACAGATCGCCGAACGGGTTGGCAAGGACCGGACTTCCATCACCAACATTCTTCGCTTGCTCAAGCTGCCACCGTCGGTGCGGGCAATGGTCGAGCAGAGCTCGCTCAGCATGGGCCACGCCCGTGCACTCCTCGCGCTGGAATCTGCCCAGGCAATCGAGGCGCTCGCTCTCCGAGTTGCGGCACGCAAGCTGTCGGTACGGGCAACCGAAGAGCTCGTGCGCCGGCAAAAGGACGGTCCGGATCGACCGACTCAGCCAGCCAAGAGCGCCGCGGTCCGCGATCTCGAGCACCGACTCACTCGCAGTCTCGGGACGAGAGTACAAGTGAACGAACGGGGGCCCGGCAAGAGTGGGCGAATCGAAATCCAGTACGCCAATCTCGACGAGCTAGACCGTCTGCTCGATATGCTGCTCGGCCTGGGTCACCCGTGAACACCGACCGCCAACATGAACGTCTGTCGATCGTTCTCGTGGTCGAATACCGAACTGCCGGTGCGTTTCTCGTTGCCTACTCAGTCAATCTGTCCAGCGGTGGCATGTTCATCGAGACCGAGCATCCTCATCCTGTGGCTACGCCCCTGGCCGTACGTATTGCCGTTCCCGGGCAAGATGTCGTCGAGGTAGAGGGAATGGTGGTGTGGATCCGCGAGCAGGCCAGCGAAAACAAACCTCAAGGGATGGGCGTTCGTTTTGGCCAGCCGCTCGACGTCCGTTTCGGGGAGCTCATCGACAAAATGGCGGTCGCATTCCGCGGATTGCGCACCGTCGTGGTTGGCAAGAGCCCGGTAGCCAGGGCACTCCTCACCCGGGGAGTACGCACCACCGTCGCAGCCTCGTCGATCGTCGAAACGGACGGCTCGACCGATACCGATGCCGCGCTCAGCAGCGACACCGATCTCGTCGTCATCGACCTTGGCGAGGAACCAGAAGGGCTGATGGCACTACGACTGGCCAAGACAGCCTCCCATCCGGTGCCTGCCATTGTGGTCGCGCCCCACGAAAGGGCGCGGCAGCGGGCTCGCGAGCTTGGCGCCGACGAAGTACTGAACAGCCCACCAGCCTTCGCCGATCTTCAGGCCGCCATCCTGCGCGCATTGAGCAAGCCGTTGCGCATAATTCCCCGATCCTAAGGAGCCGTCGCAATCATCTACCGCCTGGACGAAACCAGGTTGGCTGCTGAATTGAACAAGGAACTAGGAACAAGGGACAGGGGACCGAGAACGGCTAGCCTGTTGACCGATCGGGACACACCCGAAAAACGAGGGGGATCCCTCAGTGCGGAGGCAGGTCTCCCCCGCCGCCGAGGTCTGTTGGAAGGGTGCTGTCTAGTCGCAGGTTCCGGCGGCAAAGGCGCCTAGCAGGGCGTGCTCACCGTCGGTTACTGGGTCGCCGACCAGGCACTGACCGGCCGAGACCACCACGGGCTGCTTCGCCTTGCTGCTCGAGAGCGTCAGCGTGCCCGAGACGATCTTGATGCCACCTTTGGTGTCAGTGGCGTAGTCCTCTTCTATTGGCTGAGCAGTCGGGTTGGTGCCGTTGAATTTGATCTCGTAGGTTTCGTCAATAAGGAAATCTGGCACGTCTTCGCCGTCGTCCTTGAGCGGTGCGAGGTTGAGATAGACGAGAAGGTCGAATTCCGGATCGAACGAGAACAAGGGCAGGTTGGGATCGTCGGGAGCGATGCTGAAGTCGAACCGCCTGCTGGCGTCCTTGTTGAGATCGACAGCGATGAGGGTGTGGTCGTTCAGCTTGATCGTGCTCTGTCCGTTGCCGAGGCCGATGTTCTCGATCTCGAGCTCGCTCATCTTTTCGTTGAGACGGAAGGCAAAGGAGACCCCTTTCAGATCCAATTTGAACAAACCACCGGCGTCGCTCTCGTCGTTGAACATCTCCCACGGCATGCTGAGCGTTGTCTGTCCCATGTTAAAGAGGAAAGAAATCGTCTCCTCCAACCCCTCCGCGCGAATCGAGGCAAGCGGTTGCCTTGCTTCGGTGCTGAAGGTGACAAACTCGCCTTCCTTGTCGTTCTTGACCTCGAGATTGATTGCTTTCTTGATGTCGACGGACAAGGTGACGTCCTGCTTTCCGTTCACAACCAGCGATACTGCGATCACGCCGGAAGCGGTCACGGTGATCTGCTCCTCGCTCACCCCATCGTCGCTGCTGATCTCGGCAATGTGGTTTGCTGCCGCAACCATCTCGCCGAGGTCGACAACGACCGACAATCTGCGGGGTCGGAGCTCGAGCACGATTGGCTCGGACTTTTCCGGTCCGATGATGATCGTAACGTCAATTCCGTCGCCGGCGAGCACGGCCTTGATGCGCACCTCGGCATCGTCGAAGTCTTCGATGCACTTGGTGTCGCCGCTGTCGCAGAAGTCCCTGCCCTTGAGGAGATAAACCCCGTCGCCTTCGTAGTTCGCTTCGGTGAAGACGTTCTCGCGGAGGAATTTGCCAAGCTCGTCACCCGATGGCTCCTCCTCGGCAAAGGCCAGCATCAGTTTCTTGCCGACCTTCTTGCCTAGTTTCTTGCCATAGCTCTTGATTGCCTCCGAGCCGCCCGAACCATCGTCGGAGCCGGCAACACTTTCGATCGCTCCCAGTCCCTGCGCGAGGCTGCCCAGCATCTCGCTTTCGCTGATACTCGAAACCGTGCTGACTATCTCGTCGGTGATATCGACGACCAGATTGCTCATCTGCTGAGCTGCTTCGGGATCGGCTGGTTTCGCCTCCTCCGGCTCGCATGCTGCGAGACCGAACGAGCTCAAGGCGACTGCTCCAAACAACGTTATTCGGCGTAGCAATAGTGCCATGGCATTCCTCCTTCTTCTTCTCTTCAGGTTGGCGGAAGTATAGCAAGCAATGTGCCAGCAGCAAGAAGACGACGGCAATCTGCTTCAGTGTCCGTCGAGAAAGTGCTTCGCCGGAGAATGACGGGGCTAGATGATTGTATGCCGGAACCAGACAATAAAGTCAGCCAGTGTAGCCGCCCGGCCACGCTCGATGTGGCCGGCGGTTCTCAGTGCAGCCCACAGGCCGCAACCAAAGAGCAGCCCGCGCGCCGCGCTGTGGCGGCGATGGTGGAAGTGGCGGAAGTAGTGGTGGTGGCGATGGTGGCGGTGGCGGTGGTGGGAATTGTGGCTGCCCGTCTATTGGCAGGATTCCGCGGCAAAGGAACCGAGAACAGGGTGCTCGCCAGCGGTGACTTCACTCGGTACCAGACACTGTCCGGCGGTGACGACGATCGGGTTCGCTGCCTTGTCGCTCGAAATGGTCAGCTTGCCCGAGAGAACCTTGATGCCGCCAGCAGCGCCGGTCTCGTAGTTCTCCTCGACGGGTTGAGCAGTCGGATCCTTCCCGTCGAAGAGTATGCGGAACGTTTCGTCGAGCAGGAATTCGGGAACATCGTCGCCCGCCTTGGCGAGTGGCTGGAAGTCGAAGGCGAGCACCAGGTCGAACAACGGATCGAACGAGAACAATGGAGGCGTAGGATCGTCGGGGGCGATGCTGAGGTTGAAGCGACGGCCGGCAGTCTTGTTGAGGTCGATTGCGAGAATGGTTTGGCCGGCCAGCTTGACCGTGCTCTGCCCGTCGCCCAATCCGAGGTTGGTGAGCTCGAGCGCGCTGATGCTGTCGTCGAGTGCCATCGAAGCCGAAAGACCTTTCAGGTCGATCTCGAGCTTGCCGGCAGCTTTGCTGCCACTGGCAAATATCTCCCAAGGCATGCTAACCGTAGTCACGCCAAGGTCAAAGTCGACGGTGAGTTGTTTCTTCAAGCCTTGGGCGTGCAGCGAGAACAGAGGAGACTTGGCTGCGCTGCCATAGGAGAGCTCCTGGCCGTCGGAGCGGATCACTTCGATCTGCATCGCTTCCTTGATTGCGGCGGAGACGGTGATGTCCTGCGCACCATTCACCACGATCGACAGTGCCACGACACCCTCGGCTGCCACCGAGTTGTCGGCGGTCTCGCCCATTGCCTTCTCGACGCAGGTCGTTGCCTCGACCGCCTTCGCCAAATCGACGGTCACGGCCACGCTCTTGGGCTGCAGCTCGACGACTACCGGATCGATCCGCTTTGTTCCGACGAGAATCGTCAGGTCGAGTCCTTCGCCAGCAACGACCGCCCTCACTCGCAGCTCGGCCTTGCCAAAGCTCTGGGCGCATGCGGCGTAGTCGCTATCCCCGGGCTCGCAGACGAATTCAGCAGGTACCAAGTAGACGCCGTCGCCCTCGTAGTTCTTCTCGGTGAATAGCTTTTCCTTGAGCATCTTGGCGAATACCTCGCCATCGGATTCCTCCTCGGCGCTTTCTTTCATGGCCAGCCGCTTGCCCAGCCTCTTCATGCCGTCGATCGTCGCTTCCTCTTCGACGGTGACTGCAATCGGTACGCTACGCGCGAGCGTGTTGAGCATCTCGCTCCCTTGGAATGTTGCTCCGGTCTTCGCGATTTCGTCGAAGACGATCGCGACCGTCGCTGCAAGCTCTTGGGCGGTTTCGGGAGTCGCGGCCTTCTTGGTGGATGCGGGATCGGGTTCGTCTGGGTTGCAGGCTCCAATGCCTAGGGAACCGAGCGCTATCGCGCCAATCATCGCTGTTCTTTTTGTCTTTAGTCTCATCAGTCTCATCGTGCACCTCCTGTCGGTCGGATTGGCGGCAAAGCAAGCGCCGTACCAGTGAATTACCGTTTGATTGATGGTAGATAGCTGACGGGAGGTGTTGGAAAGCTACCCCGTGATGGGCCCGTGATTGGCCAGCGATTGGCCAGCGGCGAGCTGCCCTTCAATCGGCGATCGAGCCAGGCAACGTTCGCAGACTGATCGCGTCGGTGGAACGCGAACGAGCGACTCGATCGCGGACTTCGGTGCCTTCGGACGTCGGCGCCTTCGGCGCTGCTTTCGTTGGTCATAGTCATCGAACAGTGGAGGAATAGAGGAGAGTCTCGTGTTTCCACGGTGGGAGGCTGTCAGGAAATCAACGCCGTCGTGCAAGATGAAATCTGGCTACTGTGTCGTCGCAGAAACAGCGAGTGTGTCCCGCCGTTCACACGACAGCCAGCGTTTTCGGAGCTGCACCAGCGACGTTGACAAGCGAGCACGAACCGCTATCTTCGCGGCATGGAAAACGCGCCGCGCACCACCAGGGAGTTGCTTGCCAGTCTGCTTGGCAAGAAGGTAACAGTTGGAACCGACGACAATCACTACATCTGCGGGATAGTCCGCCTGGTTGACGGTTCTTCGGTGCAGATCTCCGTCGGCGACCAGACAATCAACGTTCCGACAAGACAAGTCGCCGTTGTGCACGAAGCTCCAATCCTTCAGGCCGAATTCATCAAGTAGGAAAGCCTTCAAGCGTTGCTTTCTGATTTGCACCCGACCGTGGTAGAGGTAAGGCGTGGCCAACGAGACCGGAGAGAGTAAGCGTCTCAAGGAAGTGATTGAGGCGCTCGTAGCTAGGCGCATCGAGGAATCACTCACCTCCGTCGAAGGAGTACTTGCCCGCTGGCGGCGAGAAGAGATTCGGGTATTGGAAGCGCACGCCGAGGTAGTGCGGCACACTGCGCGGGCAAGCGTACTGTCGAGTCGCGTGGTGCAGGCCGGAACACAAGGTCCGAAAGATCTCCTCCGTGATGCCTTGGATGCAGGAGTGGTTTCCCGTGAGGAGTTCATCGACCTGGCCGGCTGTACTCCCGAGGAAGTGCCCGCTCCGCTTCCTCTAGACGCAGAGGTTGCAAAGCAGGTTTCGTCGACGGCGCACGACAAGCGCCATGTGCTGGAGCAGTTGCTCACCGAAGGCGCAGTGCTCGTTCACCTCGACGCCCGTGAGGAAGGAGTCCAGGTGCCAGAAGCGCACCGTGGCGATGCCCGCCTCGTCCTCCGTCTTGGCTATCGACTCTCGCCACCGATTCCCGACTTGTCAGTGAACGAGGGCGGCGTATCCGCGACGCTGAGCTTTCGCGGCACAGCCTTTGGCTGCAGCTTGCCGTGGAAGGCGATCTATGCCATTGCCGGCGAAGACGGTCGCGGCTACGTCTGGCCAGAGAGCGTCCCACCGGAAGTAGCCAAGGATCTAGCGACGGAAGCGGAGCCAGGAAAGACAAAGGGACCGTCCGGATCGCCGCCACCGCGGACGCCGCCGATCCGTCGCGGACACTTGCGACTAGTCTGAGTCGCCGTCGCCGCCACGGGTAATGCGGACGCCGGCCGAGGCTGGGGCGCCAGGACAGGGAGGCGCCATCTTCTCGACGTACACCGTCACTCTGCTCCCCGGATGGCGCTGCTGTATCGCCTCGGCGATTGCCGCCGCGAGCGCCTCGATCAGACGAAACACCCGTTGAGTTCCGATCTCCACAACTAGCGCACAGAGTGCGCGGTAGTCGGCGGTGTCCTGAACTCGGTCGGTTCGTCCCGCCGCCGACAGATCCATCTCGACCTCGATAGTGCAGCGAAACCTGCGGGTCTGGCGCCGTTCGGAAGCGGTGTAGCCATGGGAAGCCTCGAACTCGATGCCCTGCACCAGGATCGAATCGCTGTGGTGCTCGCCGCCGACAGCCTTGCGACCTTCGACGCTACGCTCACGCCATTGGCCACTCCGCTGGCGCTCGTTTGCAGCGTAGCCCGCTCGCTTTCTGGAGCTTCGCACCAACAAGATGACTAGACCTCTGTGTCTGTGCCCGGCTTTTCGGTCTGCTCGTCGTCGGCCTGACCTTCGGCCTGGCGCTTGAGCTTGCGTCGAATCAGTTGTTTTCTCAGAGGACCAACGTAATCAATCAACAGTTTGCCGTTCAAATGATCCAATTCGTGTTGAAAGGCGCGCGCACAAAGACCCTCGGCTTCCATCTCGAACTGCTCGCCGTTCAGATTCGTCGCCCGGATCCTTGCCTTGAGAGCGCGTTTCACTGGCACAAAGACATCGGGAAACGATAGACACCCCTCGTCGCGGGTCTCGGTCTCGGTGCTGAGCCAGACCATCTCGGGGTTGATGAAGACCAAGGGCGGATGCTCTTCGGGCTGGCCGGCAACCACAGGGTCGACTACGAAAATCCGTTCGGAAAACCCTAGCTGCGGTGCCGCCAAACCTGCTCCGTTGGCTGCGAGCATGGCATCTCCCAGTTTTCCGCAGAGCTCGCGAATCGCGTCGGTCAGTGCGTCCACTGTCATTGTTCTCCGGCGCAGGCATGAGTCCGGAAACTTGACAATGAAACCAGGCGCCGGCATGACGCCCAACCTTAATTCGCTTGGGATGCTGTGTCAAATCGCGTTGTTGGCAATATCCGACGCAGCAGGCGTACGCGCACGGGGCGCACGGGGCGCACGGTGGCGCGAAGCTTTAGCCAGCGCGCCACCTGCAGCCCAGGCGCATCATCAAACCGAGGATGGCCGCCGTCGCTGTTCGAGTCGTGTGCGTTGTCGGTGCCCGACCCAATTTCATGAAGATCGCTCCAGTGCTGAAGGCCTTGTCCTCGAAGTCGCTGTTCGAGGTAAAGCTTGTCCATACTGGCCAGCACTACGACCACGCCCTCTCGGAGGTCTTCTTCGCCGACCTTGCGATCCCCAGACCGGATCAGGAGCTCGAAGTCGGCTCGACCTCGCACGCCGTGCAAACTGCCGAGACCATGAAGCGATTCGAAAAGACGCTCGAGCGGCAACAGCCTCGCCTAGTGATCGTAGTCGGTGACGTCAATTCGACTTTGGCCTGCGCCCTCACTGCCGTCAAGTTCGACTTGCAGGTGCCGTTCGCGTGGGATGGCAAGCTGCGGCAACGCCCGGTAGTGGCTCACGTCGAGGCTGGACTGCGCAGCTTCGATCCGGATATGCCCGAGGAGATCAACCGCAGGCTCACCGATACCATCGCTGACCTGCTCTTCGTATCAGAGCAAGCGGGCCTGGACAACCTACGAATCGAAGGAGTCCCCGAAAAACGCATTCACTTCGTCGGCAACGTGATGATCGACACTCTCATTGCCGCCAAAGAACGGGCCATGCGCTCGACCATCCTGGAGCAGCTCGGCCTGCAGGATCGCCGCTACCTGCTGCTCACCCTGCACCGACCTGCCAACGTCGATCGTGCCGATACGTTGTTCGAGCTACTGGCTGTCCTCGACGAGATAGCCATCGCCACGACGATGCCGATCGTCTTTCCGGTCCATCCGCGAACTCGGACGCGACTCGACACCGCCAGTGTTGTGCTCGACCAGCACCGCTTTGTCCGAATCGATCCTCTCGGATACGTGGATTTCTTGAGAGCCATGGCATCCGCCCACACCGTGTTCACCGACTCTGGTGGAATCCAGGAGGAGACCACCGTCCTCGGAATTCCTTGCCTGACACTACGCGACACCACCGAACGACCTGTCACCGTCCAGGAAGGCACCAACACTCTTGCTGGCACGCGACGCGAGCCAATCCTCGACGCATTCTGGCGTTCTTTCCGCAAGAGCCCTGGCTCCTCCCGGATCCCCCACCTGTGGGACGGCCGGGCTGCCGAACGGATTGCCGCCATCCTCGCAGACACCTTCGCTTCGGATCGGGTGTGAACAAAAGCCGTTGGTTGTGCTGTTCCCTGTGCCTAGTCCCTAGTTCCTTGTTCCATTCCTCTTTCGAGGTGCTATTCTCGCCGCAGCAATCGGCGGCGCGACGGTGACATGGCACTCCAATGAATGGCC
>JAZDLZ010000280.1:0-3541 GCA_043801535.1 Pseudomonadota bacterium | reverse complement strand
ATTGGATTGCCATGTCACCGTCACGCCGCCGGTTGTTGCGGCGAGAATAGCACCCCGAAAGAGGAATGGAACAAGGAACTAGGGACTAGGCACAGGGAACAGCACAACCAACGGCTTTGATTCACACCCGGTATAGCCCGGGAACCCCTGGAATTCAAGCAGTGCAGGCTCTGGCGAGCGCGGCAACGGCAGCCGCGGGATCGGGAGCAGCAAACGCTGCGCGAACGAGAGCGATTCCATCCAGCCCGACTGCCATTGCTTGGTGCGCTCGTTCCAAGCTGTCGACACCACCCAACCCATACACTGCAAGGCGAGGAACCATCTCGCGAGCAACGCGCGCAGCTTCGGCGGCGGCAAGAGCACCCAATGGCAAGCCGTACCTGACCTTGGACGGCGTCTCCCAGATCGGACCGATAGTAATGAAATCCGCCCCTGCCCGTGCCTTCTCCACTGCGCCAGCAATGCTGTGCACCGAAGCTCCGACCAACCGATCTGGACCAAGCAAGAGCCTGGCGTGTGCAACTGGTAGACCCTGTTCGGGCAGATGCACGCCGTCAGCCCCGACTGCCAGCGCCACATCCACTGCGTCGTTGATGATCAGCTTGACCCCCTTTGGCCGCAGTACCGCCATCATCTCCAGCGCCAGGGCATGAAGCTCCCTCCCCGACAAGTCCTTTTCCCGGAGCTGAACGAACACCGTTTCAGGCTCGACGTCTGCCAGCGCCGTAGCGAGCAGCCGGACCAGGTCACCGCCAGGAACGATTCGGCGATCAGATATCAGGTAGATCTTCTCTCTCACCGAGAGCTACTCGATCAGTCCGGAGGCAGGCGAAGAGGCGTTGGCATGGAGGCGCTTGGGCATTCTGCCAGCAAGGAATGCCTTCCGCCCGGCGATCACGGCCTCGCGCATCGCCTCCGCCATCAATAGCGGATCGCGCGCCGCAGCGATACCAGTGTTCATCAGCACCGCAGCACAGCCAAGCTCCATGGCAACTGCCGCGTCGGAGGCGGTGCCTACTCCGGCATCGACAATCACTGGCACCTTGGCGTTCTCCAGGATGATACGAATATTGTGGGGATTGCGGATCCCCAGCCCAGAGCCGATCGGGGCTGCCAGCGGCATCACCGCCGCACAACCAGCATCCTCGAGCTTCTTGCACGCCACCGGATCGTCACTCACGTAGGGCAATACACAGAAACCCTCGCGGACCAGGCACTTGGCCGCGGCAATGGTCTCCTCGTTGTCGGGAAACAGAGTTTTCTGATCGCCAATCACCTCGAGCTTGACCAACTCGGCCATTCCAAGCTCTCTGGCCAGACGACAAGTCCTGATTGCCTCCTCGGCAGTGTAGCAGCCAGCAGTATTGGGAAGCAGGACAAGCTTGCTGCGATCGATGGCGTCCAGCACCGAGGGTTTGCTTCGATCGAGCTCCACCCGACGCAGAGCCACCGTCACGATCTCGGCACCCGAACGCTCGATGGCTTGCCGGGTCTGTTCGATCGATTGATACTTGCCAGTTCCGACAATAAGACGCGATCCCAAGACCCGGCTACCAATGCGCCAGGTATCTTCACTCGTCATGGCGAGCCTCCACCTACGAAAGTGACCAATTCTAACCTATCGCCATCGTCCAAGAGCACGGCCGAATGGCTCGCCCTCGGGACGACATCATAGTTCCGCTCAACTGCCACCTGGGAGCTGTGGAGCCCGAGCTGAACAATCAGCCCAGCAACAGTTGTTCGGCTTGGTATCTCGATTTCTTTACCGTTGACCGATACTCGAATTGTAGTGCGTTCCATAGCAGGCCACGAGCAACGTGCTTGTACCATCTTGGGGTATTGGGAGGCAACCGCGACAGAGATGTCGTACTCGCGCCACCACTTTACCCGGATTCTCCCGGAAAAGGCCGGGGCTCGAGCACGCACGCTACCTGATGCCATGGATCCAGCACCTCCGGCTTGCTGGCATCGGTATTGCTTGTCTTTCCGACGAGGAGGCAGTACGCATGAGCCTTGCCAGCATCGCCATTGTGATCGGCGGCGGCGAAGAGGCCGCGGAACGCGAGGAGCACAGCAGAATCCGTCTGGCACTGCTGCGTACCCGAGCTTTCGCCAGTCTATCGACAACAGCTATCGACGACCTGGCAGCGAGGGTGACAGTACGACGGTTTCCGGCAGGCAGCTTGGTCGTCCCTCGGACGGACCAAGAAATAGGCATGCTCTACGTTGTTGCCTCCGGCCGGGTCCGGGTAGCCGTTGCCGATGACACGGGGCGCGAGGTCACGCTCAAGACGCTTCGCCCTGGCGATTTCTTCGGAGAGCCAGGCATTCTCGACGAGCACGCCAAAGCCGACTCGGACATCATTACCATTGAACCAACGACCCTACTACTGCTCAGCAATCACTCGCTGCTTGCCCACCTCCAAGCGTACCCGCAAACCGCCCTGGGACTGCTCAGCGAAGCACTGAACCGGCTTCGTCAGGCTGACGCAGTCGCGGCCGATATGGCGCTGTCCGACGTACGAAATCGCCTGGTAAAAAAACTGTTCGCCCTCGCCCGGGAGGATTTGGTGAACCTTCCCGAAGGATTGCTGATCCGTCGCCGTCCGACCCAGCAGGAGCTGGCGAGCATGGTTGGCTCCTGCCGCGAGACGATCAGCCGCACGATCACCGTGCTGGTCAAGCAAGGGCTGGTCGTGCCTCACGGTCGGACTCTCCTCTTGACGCACCGTCTCATCGCCAAGCTCGAGCCACCGCCAATGGCGTAGCCAAGTCCAATGCCAGTCACTTAAGCACTAGCAAGGTGCTCCCTCAACTGCCGTTCGATTTGGGGCTTTCCCACCAGCCAACACTCTCAGCCGCGCATGCTGCTGTGCCGCCAGGCGCCATGGCAGCTCGGCGCCTATGCGCTCGAGCGCGTGGCCGGCGCCCTGGTAGCCGACCGGGCAAGAGCAGGCCAGCCAAGGGCAGGCGTCCGCGGTCCACCCTGGCCAGGGCACGCATGGCAAGCGAAAGTGAAAGCCTCGCCAGGCGCGCGCAGGACCTTGCCTGAGCGCGCGGGGAGCCTATCCGGGCTGTGGCTTCCCCTGCCCAACGCGCCTCACGCTGCCAGAGGCGAAAGCGCGGGTCCTGGCGGGTTTCTAGCCAGATCCTCGGCGTCTGCCCACTCTACGAGTAGCGCAGCCGGGGTACAAGTCACCAGTCGAGGGCCGGCGCTGCCCTGTCGAAATCGACCGTATGTTGCTAGCAACATACTATGCCTTAATTGGGCACGTCCGGATCTGTGGGGGGCGGCAGCTCGATCTTGGTCGGGCTGCCGTCTACCCGACGGCTCGCAGCTGCCCCTAGATCGAGGGGCGGAGGGGTGGTTTTGAGGCGCGCTAGCGCCGGATCAGGGGAACGGCGGGTGTGAACAAAAGCCGTTGGTTGTGCTGTTCCCTGTGCCTAGTCCCTAGTTCCTTGTTCCATTCCTCTTTCGAGGTGCTATTCTCGCCGCAGCAATCGGCGGCGCGACGGTGACATGGCACTCCAATGAATGGCC
>JAZDLZ010000279.1:0-7362 GCA_043801535.1 Pseudomonadota bacterium | reverse complement strand
GGCCATTCATTGGAGTGCCATGTCACCGTCGCGCCGCCGATTGCTGCGGCGAGAATAGCACCTCGAAAGAGGAATGGAACAAGGAACTAGGGACTAGGCACAGGGAACAGCACAACCAACGGCTTTTGTTCACACCCGCTCGTTTCTTCGTTTTCCGATCAGTTGCCATTCGGTATTCCCGATCCTACTGTCTGGGAACGCGCGGCCAGTCGACAGGTCGCGTTCGCCGCGCCAGACACCAACACCAACCGAGGGCACAGCAGTGAGCAACCAAGACGAGACCGACGATTCCGAAGCCCGCGCAGTCTGCTCCTCCAACCCTGGGTGCTCCAGGCGAGAGCTGGTGACGGCTCTCCTGGGAGCGACCGCTGGCACTGCCGTCCTTGGCGGACTTGGCGGACTCGAAGGCGTTGGATCGGCGATAGCCGCGACTGCGGGCACGACGCCTGAAGGTGCCGCACCGACGGATGACCCGCCAATGAGCGCGATTCCACCGAGAGTGGCTCTCCAAGGCGTACCTTCGCCAAAGAGGCCGAGAGCTGGTGCGATCGTTCCGAGGAAAGGAGGGCCCGGCGGCGCCGACAGCACGGTCAGCCTGCGTGTGGTGGACACTATCGCCGAGCTTCGGAGTGCCAGGAGCGGCCGGACAGTGGATTCCCCGGCCGCAGTCCTCTTGCGAGGGCACAGCACGGCTGGCGATGGCGGCGGTGGGCTGTTCATCTGGACTGCCGGCGTTGCCAGTGCCGACAACGACGGGACTATTGTGGTCCCCAGTGAGCAGGCACGCTCTGGTTGTTGGCGGCGGGTCGAAGCCGGTGGTTCCGACGGGGCTGGTGGCTATGCACTGCGCCCCGAATGGTTCGGAGCCAAGGGTGACGGCAGCACCGTTGATTCCCAGGCTATCGCCAAGACGCTCGAGGCTCTGCCGGAACAGGGCGGGATCTTGCTGCTGGCCGCTGGCAGGCAGTATCTGGTCGACAAGACACTGGAGCTGCGGAAGGCGACAGTCATCAAGGGTGCTGGCTATAGCGAGCAGTGGAACGTTGCCGGGGCGAGCGTGATCCTGAAAAAGCACACCGTCAACGGTCCAGCGGTCTTGGTCGCCAACAACGCCTGTGTGTTGGAGAATCTCGTCGTCCGCGGGGAGACGGGAAACGGCGGCGATGGGATCGTCGTTCTAGGTGGCAGAACCGTCCTCCGGCACGTCAGCGTGTTCGATCAGGGACGAGACGGGGTGCGCATCGGCGGCGGAGGCGAATACCCGGTCCACAACACCAACGCTTGGGTAATGGAGAAGGTCATTTCCAAGCACAACGGGCGGCACGGGGTCATCGTCACCGACGAGAATCCGCAATCGACGGACGCCAACGCCGGGTATGCCATCGGAGTAGATGTCGCCGTCAACGGCGGCGACGGGCTTCGGCTCGGCAAGTGTTGGATGAACGCGTTCGTTGGCTTGCTCGCCGATCACAACGTGGGCTGCGGAGCGAGAGTCACCGGCGCGGCTCTGGCCATCTCGTTCTTTGGCTGTGACCTCGACGAAAGCAACAACTACTCCGCGCGTACGCCGCGCGATCTGTGCATCGAGAAGGGCGCGAAGGACACGGTCCTCATTGCCAGCAGGGTGCGGCCTGCGAAGATGACCGACGAGGGTACGTCGACGGCGATACTTGGCTCATTGCCTGGATTCACGCAGTTGCCGGCCGGGACGGGGCCGGTCATCAACAACGGAGTAGGCCCATCGTATGCTGGCCAGTCCGCATACTTGGCACTTTCGGGAGACGGAGTGGAACGCATCAGAGTAGGTTGGTCAGACACTGGTGTCGCCAGGGGGCTGGTTGCAGCGCAGATTCTCGCCGGAGTCAGCACGCTCAGTATCGCCAGCCGCGACAATCCGGATGGCTCCATCGAGTTTCGCGCCGGCCCAGGTCTGCCTTTGCTGATGAGACTCAGGCCAGACGGCTTGGTGCTCGACTACCTGTCCGAGAGCTCGCGCGCACGCGTCGAGGCAGGAGAGAAGGATAGTGGAGGCAAAGGATACCGAATCCTCCGGATACCCAACGACTGATCTTGACGCTGCCCGACGAGGTCAGTAGCATACCGTTTTCATGGGCATCCACCGGAGCCTCGCGCCCGTGGCGGTCGCATCGGCTGCCTTTCACCTCTTCGCAGTGCTCTTCACCACTGCGCCTTGTCTCGCCCAAGTATCTTCCATCGCCCAGGCCGAAAGACTGGATTCGGCTGCGCTCCTCGGGCAATCGTATCCTTTGTCTCCGCCGGATGCCGGGGGCATGATTCTCGAAGAAACGGTCGATCCGACAACGTATCGCGTCGGACCAAACGATGTCGTCGCCGTTGCCTTCTGGGGCGCCCAGAATTTCAGCTACTCGTTGCGTATCGATCCGCAAGGGCGGCTGTACATCCCGAACATTGGATTCATCACCACGAAGGGAATGACCCTGGCCGAGCTGGAGAAACGGGTCGGAGCACAGGCACGCGCAGTCTATCCCAGGCTGAGCTACGGACTGATCCTTTTGAAGCCGAGAACGTTCTTGGTCAACGTGGCAGGTCTGGTTCGTTCTCCCGAGGCGTACCAGGCCACCGCTCTGACGAGAGTCAGCGTGGTCATCACCGCCGCCGGGGGCGTGCTGCCCGGAGGAAGCATCCGCCAGATCCAGGTTCGGCGCGGGGAGCAGCGGATCGTTGCCGACTTGCAGCCCTACTATCGTGGTGGCGATCGTACGTTCAATCCCTATCTCCTCGAGGGCGACGTGGTCTTCGTTGCGCCGGCGGACCGTGAAGTGGCAATCGAGGGGGCGGTTCACCGGCCAGGAAGCTACGAGCTCACCGGCGCGGGCACGGTCGAGGAGCTCTTCGAGCTAGCCGGCGGTCTTGCCAGTGTGGCAAGCACGGTGTATCCGGTTGTCGTGCTTCGGAGAGGAGAAGCGGATCGTGTTTCGACCATCAATCTAGAGCCTCCGCAAGCTGCCCGGACCCTGGATTTTCGACTGGAGCGCGGCGATCGAGTGCTCGTTCCGAGCACCGGCAAGAGTCAGCGGACTGTGTTCGTGCAGGGAGCAGTCCGTGGCTCGACGTTGGGTGGAGCGAACGATCAGTTGGCGCAAGCCGCCGCAGGTACTGATAACCGCGTTGACACAAGCTCGTCGCTCGCCCGGGAGTATTCTTTCGAAATGCCATTCTTTGATGGGGACACGGTGTCGATGGCGGTGGAACGTGCCGGTGGGCTCCTGCCATGGGCCGACGCCCGCAATGCGGTAGTCGAGCGTCGCGAGGGCGATCAGCTTCGGCGGCTGGGATTCGACGGCCACGCGCTTTTCGTGTTGCGCGACTTCGAGCAGGATCCGCCGCTGCAAGCGGGGGACGTGGTCTACGTGCCCTCGCAGCGGGACAGCGTCATGGTAACTGGACCGGTCTATCGTCCAGGCGTGTACCAGTACAGCCCACGCCTGAGTGCCGTGGACTATGTCAGACTGGCCGGCGGCCCGACTGCCAGCGGCGATCTCCGTCATGGCAGAGTCATCACCAAGGACGGCGCCAGCGTATCGCTGGAGACCGCGACCTCCATCCTTCCGGGCGACAGCATCGCCGTCGGTAGCCGAGCTCTCACCATGTCCGAGTGGGTACAGATCGCCGTGTCCGTCTGCTCCCTCATGCTCTCGGCGACGGCAATCGTGATGAGCGCCCGCTAAGTCGGCTGGGCGAAATTATCTTGCCATCTAGAACACGATCCATCGCGGCTGGCTGCGTTGCTCGTCGGTAGAAGGGCGGCTGCGAGCCCTCGCCGCCCCCCCGTCGAGGGGACCTCGACGGAGCCCCCCCGCTACATACAGAGAGTATGCGCCCTCCTCGCGCCTTGCCCGCCGCGCGCCTCGTGTCCCATCTTGGCAAGATAGTTTCGACCAGCCTCCTAAAGAGCTGTCGACTATTCGTACTGATAGTGAGCTCCGGACATCGGTTTCAGACGAGAGTCAACGCTGCACGGCGCGCCGTATCTCGTGCCAGATGGTACCAGGACCAGCGTGGTAGCGATAGGAGCCCCGCAGCCAGGCAACGCCCAGGGAAAGAAAGAGCGTCAGAGCAGTGCCGATCGCAACAACCTCCAGACCTCGTGGCCGCGAACGTTTGGTTGGTACAACCGCAGGACTGATGATCTGGGCCGACGCCGTGTCGCGTATCTCGCCCACTTTTGCCAGCTCGTGCTGCTTGGTCAAGAGCTCGTAGATTTGTTCCTGGATCTTGAGCTCGCGGTACCGGCGCAGGTACTCGAGCCCAAGCTCGGGCAAGTCGGAAACCGGGATCAGAATGTTGCGCTCGTCTCTCTGCTTGGCCTGCGGTTCTGCTGGCGCATTTTCGAGGAGCGCGAGCTGCTTGCGGATCTCGGTGATCTGGCGTTTCACCCGTGCCGTGTTCTGCTCGTCCTGCGAGCTGAAGCTGCTGAGGTAGCCGTGCTCGATTTCCCTGCTTGCAAGCTCCGCTCGCAGGGCTGCAATTGCCTGGACCGTCGCTCTGGTCTGTTCGTCGAGCTCGATGAGGTGGTGCTTGGTCTGAAAATCGCGAAAGGCAGTTTCGGCGGCGGCCAGGTCTTTCTTTACCTCGTCGAGACGCTTCTCCAGAAAACGACGTTCCTGGCCAGCACGATTCATTTCCAGCTCATTGCTGATGCGGTTCGCCTCCTCTGCCATTGCGTTGGCGACATCGCGCGCTCTGGTTGGCACTCGGTCCTCGAAGGACAGGGTCACAAGTCCGGTTTCGGGATCGTTCAGAACCAGCGTGTGCCGCCAGAAAGCCTTGCGAGTGTCCTCAATGCTTTTCGTCTCATAGGCCTTGCCGAGCTGGAATTCCGTGACGACCGCGTCGGTGACTGTGCGGCTCTTGAGTATGCCCACCAAGAGTCCGGCATTCCCGCCACCGCCAATGCCGAGGAGCTCTGCTGGCAATGCCATCATTCCCGAGGTGGAGAATGAAGAAGGCCGTGAAGGCAGGAGCTGAACGTTTGCGGCGTACCACCGTGGCAGGAAGAGTGCGAGCGCCACCGTGGCTACAATGCCAGTAGTGGATATGCCAGCAACGAGTCGCCATTGACGGATGAGAATCGCGACCAGAGCGACGCCGTTTCCGTTTCTACCTGTCACGGGGGTGTCTTCGTGCATCGTGCGGCCTGCGCTCAATATACCAATGCTGTTGGGGGGGTCAACGAAGCGACGGAGTCCCAGTTCAATGAGCTAGGCTCCGAAGGAGTCGAATCGAATAGCGACAATGCGAAAAGCAAAGGGGTAAAGACGAGACCGGATTGGGGTACTATCCGACCGCAATGCCATTGAGTCGAATCCTTCCGGCGAAGCTTGGTCGCCGTCTCGATGCGTCTCCTTTGGCCTCCAGAATAGCCTCTGGCACTCTCTGGAGTGCTGCTGGTACGGCGACGTACCGAGGTCTGTCCCTCCTGGCCTACGTCGTCGTTGCAAGAGTGATTGGTAGAGAGCAATTCGGGGGCTTGGGCGTCATTCAGAGCACAGCGGGAATGCTCGTTGTTTTTGCTGGTTTCGGACTCGGTCTCACTGCCACTCACCACGTGGCGTCGCTAAGGACGAACGATCCGGCGCGAGCCGGTCGGGTTATTGCCCTGTCGTCGATCATGGCAAGCGGAGTCGGGGCTGTATTGGCTGCTATTCTCTATCTGTTTGCGCCATGGCTTGCCTCGCAGACGCTGGCCGATCCTGGTCTTGTCGATGTCCTGCGCGCGAGCTCTTGGCTAGTCTTGTTTGGAGCGGTGAACGCAGGCCAGAGTGGCGCTCTTTCTGGATTCGAGGCATTCCGTGCGCTGGCAATCGTCAATCTCGTCGGCGGCGTTCTGGCGTTTCCCATCGTCGTCGGTGGTGCGCTGGTGGGACGGCTGCTGGGTGCGGTATGGGGCATGTCCATCGTCGCAGGAGTAGTCTGTGTCTTCGGTCATATGATGCTGCGACGGGAAATGCGCCGTGCCGGAGTTCCTGTTGCGTTCGCGGCCAGCTTTCAAGAGTGGCGCGTCCTCGGCAGATTCAGCCTTCCCGCGATGTTGACCGCGGTGGTCACTCCGGTGGTGAGCTGGACGCTGGTTGCGATTCTCGTCAACCAGCCGCGAGGCTACGCCGAGATGGGCGTGTTCAACGCGGCAACTCAATTGCGGACCGTGATCATGTTCGTGCCGGCGATGCTCGCTACGGCGGTGTTGCCGGCGCTGTCGCAGCTCCACGGTAGACACGACGGGCGCAGGCACGCCCGGGCTGTCCGGCTGGCGATGGTGCTCAACGGAGCTGCTGCACTTGCGGTTGCATTGCCGGTCTGTATTTTTGGTCCGTGGCTCCTTTCGTGCTATGGCCCGAGCTTCACCGAGGGAGTGCCAACCTTGGTGCTTGTGGCTGCGTCGACGATCGTCATGGCGATTACCCATATCATTGGCCAGGCGATTGTGAGCGCTGGGCAGATGTGGTGGGGATTGCTCCTTAACTGCGCCTGGGCGCTTTCTGTGCTTATTGCGGCCCACCTTCTTCGTGGTCACGGCGCGTTTGGCCTCGCCGAGGCGACGCTCTTGGGCAGTGTTGTTCACTTGGCTGCATCGATGATCTACGCGTGGCGTCGGACCTTCGCTGTTTTTCCGCCCGCACGACAAGACCAGGCCTAGCTTGAAACGACACTTCTTCTGGTGCTCAGTCAACGCCGAGAGACTGGTCGTTGCATGGCGACTTGGGCAGCGATGGGTCTCGTAGTGCCGTCATCAGGTCCCTGGCGCTGGCAGCTCGGAAGCGTCTGGGCTATCTTTGGCCAGTCGAATGATCGAGGTCGTATGCGCGCCATCACCATCGTGATTGTCAACTGGAGCTCCGGGAGCCAGCTCCGCGAGTGTGTGCGGTCTCTTCGAGGTGCCGCCGAGAGAGCCCCGGTCGATCAAGTTATCGTCATTGACAATGATTCGCGGGATGGGTCAGTGGATGGTCTGCCAGAGTGGCACCGCTTGACCGTCGTGCGCAATCCGTCCAACTACGGATTCGGACGTGCCTGCAATCAGGGAGCGAGGATGGCGAATGGTGATTTCCTGCTATTCCTGAATCCAGACGTGCGTTTGCTTCCGGACTCGCTTGTCTTGCCACTCCGGTTCATGGAGACGCCAGAGAGCTCTCGCGTGGGTGTCTGCAGCATACGGCTAGTCAGTGAACAAGGGGTAGTGGCGAGGGATTGTTGGCGATTCCCGCGGATGAGCGATTTCTTCGGCATGTCGTTGGGACTCGACCGAGCTTTCCCTGGTCTGCGTTTTCCGAGGATGAGGGAATGGGCACATGATTGCGATCGTCGGGTCGATCACGTGAT
>JAZDLZ010000278.1:0-5694 GCA_043801535.1 Pseudomonadota bacterium | reverse complement strand
CCGCGGCGGTTGCCGTCACGATTCCCGTCGTCATTCCCACCGCCATTCCCACCGCCATTCCCGTCGCCGTTGTGCCCGCCGGTTCCATCGCCGGTTCCAGCGCCGGTTTCATCGCCGGTTTGGCGCGCGTTTGCGTCCTCGCTCTCGATCCGGCCGTCCACGATCCTGATAATGCGGCGAGCGTGCTCCATCACTCGGGGATCGTGAGTCGAGAAGATGAACGTCGTGTGGCGCCGGCGATTGAGCTCCTTCATGAGATTGATGATGTTCAGACCGGTGGCCGAGTCGAGGTTGGCAGTTGGCTCGTCGGCCAGCACAATGCTCGGCTGGGTAACGAGCGCCCTGGCAATGGCGACTCGTTGCCGCTGTCCGCCGGACAACTCGTTGGGGCGCTGGGAAAGCTGCGGGCGGATGCCAACCAGGTCGAACATCTCCTCGACCCGTTGGCGGCGTTCGCGCTGGGAAAGGCGACCCTGGAGGAGCAGCGGAAACTCCGCGTTCTGGGCTGCGGTCAGTACCGGAACGAGATTGAACGTCTGGAAGATGAAGCCCAGCTTCTCGAGTCGCAGGTGAGTGCGCGCTCGATCTCCGAGCGTAGCGGTCGACTGTCCATCGATCAACACCGCGCCGGCAGTGGGCACGTCCACGCAGCCGATCATGTTCAGAAGCGTCGTCTTGCCGCTTCCCGACGGACCGGCAATGACGACGAAGTCTGCCTTGGCGATCGTGAGGTCTACTCCCTGGAGTGCTTTTACGGTGAGCTTTCCCAGAGGGTAGTCTTTGACGACTTTTCGTAGCTCGACGATTGGAGTCATTAGTGTCCTGGCCTGTTCATCGTTGGGCTGTCGTTGGAAGTAGCCACGTTTTCGCTGATCCAGCGCTAGACCATTGCTGGGCTAGCCAGACCCGGCGTGCCACGTCACCAGCGAAGGGCTGGAATTTTACACCGGAAGGCAGTAGACATCACCTATAATCTCGCTGCCAACCGGCCGATCGACACAGCGACCCAGGAATGGAGCAAACGATGGACAAGCAACGCCTGCAGCGCTATCTCGCCGACGCGATTATTGGTATCGACACGCTTTGGGGTGGTGACGTCATGAACCCTTCGGGGACCGGACGATTCATCGCCGACTGTTGGTTCTCCGACGTTCCCCTGCCGCCTGCCTATACTCACCCGGCAGCAAGCAAGCTTCGGGAGTCCGGTGGCGTCACCGCGCCGAGCCCTTGCTCGGAGGCAATAGCCGCCTACCTCGACGCAGTCGACGTGCGCGGAGCGATTGCCGGTGTGCTCGCCGAAGCCGCCAAGGAGCAGAGCCCACTTGCCGACTATCTCGAGGCACAGGCTCACAGCTTCGAGGTGATGTGGGACCTGGCAATGGAAATGATCGGCAAAGGGAGCCCGGTCCCCTACGATCGGTGCGTTCGTGTCGTCACTGGCAGCGCTCCCGAGCCCTCCGATCCGACTTCCAAGCGCCAGCTTCTTGCCGAGCTGCTCTGCCGCGCAGGCTACGCTGCTGCCGGTTCCTCCTCCTCCTCCTCCTCCGCAGCCGCTGCTGTCGGCTCGGGCTCGATCCTCCAGGCAGTTGACCGGTGGCGTCGCGACCGTCTGGTGCCTACCGCATCGATCCCTGCGCTCGGGGCAGCCTTCATTGCTCAGCTCGACTCCTTGGTCGCACGCAACCTCCTGCCGTATCTGCCGGCGGAGGTGTCGACGACACCGAGAGCGAACGTCGAGTTCCTGTCCATCAAGAACGCCTTCTTTTCGGGCTCGATGAACTACCTCGGCCGGGCGCGCCAGCCGGACGGTACTCCGGAGTACGAGGCGACCTACGAGATCAATGCTTCCTTGCAGATCTCCATCCCCGAGTTCCAGCAGCTCGTCAGCCACGAGGTCGTTCCCGGCCACGTCACGACCTTTGCCTATCTGCAGCGTCTTCACGTGCTCGGCAAGGTCGGGTTCGAGGGAACCGTCCTGACCATGAATACCAGGGCGGCAGCACTCTCCGAGGGCATTGCCAACAACGCCATCCTCATTGCCCACGGCGTCAAAGAAGTCGCCGATTTGCCCGATCCAGACCTGCAGATTGGCGTGCTCTTGACCCTTCTCCAAGACGACGCCAAGAATCAGTCTTCCTATCTCACCTGGAACGAGAATCTGCCGAAGGAGGAAGTGGCCAAGGTGCTGCGTAGCGACTATCTCGTTTCCGAGGAGCGCGCCGACAAGCTCTCCGGTGCCTGGGGACGTCATCCGCTCCTCGGCCGGATGTACCTTCCTGCCTACCGATTCGGTACCGAAACCGTCGCCAGACTCAGGCATCAGCACTCGCCCGAGAAGCTGCTCCCCGTCCTCTACGGAATGAAAGGTCTCGTCGACACTCACAACATCGAGATCGTGCTGCGGTCGCTGCCGTAGTAGCGAGCAATCGCCTCCCTGATCGTCATATTGCCACCCTGTTCTTGCCGCCTGCCTTTGCTCGATAGAGCGCGCGGTCGGCAGCCCGGAACAGGTCGTCGGTTGTCTCCCCATCCTCTGGCAACGTGGAGACTCCTAGCGAGATGGTCGGTTCGACTCTGATGCTGGCCTTCTCGAAGCGATGGGTAGCGATCCCATCACGGATTTCCTCGGCAATCTGGAAGGCGGTCTGTTTGTCGTAGCCCGGCAGGAAGGCCATGAATTCGTCGCCGCCGAATCGACAGGCGAAGCCGCGTTCGTCGACTACGGTGCGGATCACTCCGGCAGCTTCGATAATGGCGTATCCGCCCATCTCGTGACCGTGGGTGTCGTTGATTTGCTTCAAGCCATCCATGTCCATGACCAACACCGATATCGGAATCCCTTCCGCCCGGGCCTTCTGCACTGCGACCGAATACTCGCCGTCGAAACGACGCTTGGACATGAGACCGGTGAGCGGATCGGTGGTGACCATGGTCTCGAGCCGGGTGTGGTATTCCACGTCGAGCTCGTCGGCAAACGTGAACCGCACTACCGTGGTACCGAGGAACACCTTGTCGCTTTCGGCAAGGGCGACTGGCTGCGCTATCGGAGAGCCGTTCACTCGGGTGCCGTTCGTCGAGCCGAGGTCGCTGAGCAGATAGGGACCGTCTTCTCCCTCGCGGGCAACCCGGCAGTGTCGTCGCGAGATCGAGCCGTCGCGGAGTGGAAGCTCTACATCCGGATCTCTGCCGAGCGTGATTGGACGGTCGCAGACGACGTGAGTACCGATGTCGACGTCAGCGCCCTGGACAACCAACAGGGTAGCATGGCGATTGGCTGCCTTGGCAAAGGTCTGGACCTCGTCGGCGCTGAACCTGATTGTCTCTGCAACGCGTCGATGCCCAGTTCGCTTACGCATTCCGAGCGGATACTCCTGGTTGGCTGCTAGCTAGCATCTCTGTAACTATTCTTGCTCCGAAACCACACACGACGGTTGCCTATTCTGCCACAGGCAGCGATTTGAGGCTCTAGTCGTCTTGTGTGCTCAGGCGGCTCTCTGCGTGCGGGGAAACCGTACAAAGGTCTTGGATTGCCAGGAGTCGACTCCCGAGCATCTCCCAGTCCGCCATTCTCTTCTGGATTTGCTCGTCTAGCTCGCGCTCGCGTTCCGCCAGAGCGTGCAAGGACTGCCAGTCCTTGCCGTCATCGTTGGCGAGTTGATCCTTGACGGACGCAAGCTGGCTTTCGAGGCCCGAGATCTCTTCTTCCAGACCTGCGAGCCGACGTTCCAGCCGATTCCGTTCGGCCTTCTTTGCCCGCTCCCTGGCATACGCTAGCGCTGACTCCTTGGGCTGGACGGCTGGCGCCCCTACTGTCGTTGCTGTCGCTCCTGCCGCGCTGCGCCGTGCAGTCAATTGGTCTATTTGCCGTTGCTTCCAATCAGAGTAGTTGCCCGTCTCTTGGTGCACCATACCGCCGTCGAGCACAAACAGCCGGGTGCACAATTGGTCGAGGAAGAACCGGTCGTGGGAAACGATGATCGTCGTTCCCTCGTACACCGAGAGCGCTTCCTCGAGGATCTCCCGGGTCGGGATGTCGAGGTGGTTGGTTGGCTCATCGAGGGCAAGAACGTTGGCAGGTCGAAGGATCATCTTGGCCAGGCATAGTCGGTTGCGCTCTCCCCCCGAGAGCCCGGCCACCGCGCGAAAGGCGTCGTCTCCAAAGAAGCGGAATCGTGCGAGGAAGGCACGGGCAGCATCGATGGACATATCTCCCCTGATGCTGCGGATCTCCTCGATCAGGGTGCGCTTCTCGTCGAGGCTGCCGAGGCTCTGATCGAAGAACGAGACGCGTACCTTGTAGCCCTGACGGCAGGTGCCCGCCAGCGGCGGCATTAGCCCGACCAGCGTGCGCAGGAGCGTTGACTTGCCGCAGCCGTTCGGGCCGACGACTCCGAGCCGATCGCCGCGGTACACTGCGAGATCGAGGCCGGACAATAGTGGCGCCTCAGCCTTGAACCCAACCGAGAGTTTTTCGGCGACCAGCACTTCCTTTCCCCCCTGGTGCTCGCCGATCGAGAACGTCAGTCCAAGGTGGCCAGCTTGTTCCCAGTCATCGCCTGGTCGCTCGAGTCTTTCGATGCGGTCGAGCATCTTGCGGCGCGACTTGGCCTGGGTGCTTTTCTGTCCGGCGATATTGCGACGAATGAAGTCCTCGGTGCGGCCAATCTCCTCTTGCTGCCTTTGGTATTGGGCGCGCGCGCGCTCGTGCCGGCGCTCGCGTTCCTCGAGGTACGCCTCCCATCCTCCGGCGTATTCGTCGAGCTGGCAGCCGTTGAGCTCCACGAGCTTGTTTGCCACCGCTCCAAGCAGGGCACGATCGTGAGACACCAGCACGAAGGCGCCCGCATAGCTGGCCAGGAATCGTTCGAGCCGTTCGCAGGAAGACGAATCGAGATGGTTTGTCGGTTCGTCGAGGAGAAGTAGATCCGGCGAGGACAGGAGCACCTTGGCCAGCTCGAGCCGGTTTCGCTCTCCGCCAGAGAGAGTGCCAACGGCCCGTTCGAGGTCGGTTTCGCGAAAGCCGAGACCGGTTGCCAGCTCGCGTACTCGGGAATTGAGCGAATAGCCTCCGAGGCGTCGATACTCCTCTTCGAGCCTTCCATAGCGTTCGAGCTCCTCGCCGCTGGCGCCGGCTAGCCGAGAGCTCAGAGTAACGAGCTCCTCGCTCGTTCGTATCAGTCCGGCAAACGGCGCGAGCAGGGCAGCGAGCACCGACCCCTCGCCGCTGAGCTCCTGGGACTGGCGCAGGTAGCCGATCGTTAGCCTGCTCGCACGGACGGCCCGACCGGACTCGGGATCGATTTCCCCGGCGAGGAGGCGAAGCATCGTTGATTTGCCGGAGCCATTCGGTCCAATGAGGCCGACGTGATCCCCAGTGTTCACTTGCCAAGTCACCTGCTCGAGCAGGGTGTCACCAGCGTAGCCAAACGTTACGTCGCAGAGTTGCGCGAGCATCTGTCTGTGTGCCTATTCGTGAGCCAAGTCGCCGTCGCAAGGGTAGTATTCGGGCGAGAGAGTGTAAAGCGAGTCTGACCGGTCCCACACCAGGGGCAAGAGCGGGTGTGAACAAAAGCCGTTGGTTGTGCTGTTCCCTGTGCCTAGTCCCTAGTTCCTTGTTCCATTCCTCTTTCGAGGTGCTATTCTCGCCGCAGCAATCGGCGGCGCGACGGTGACATGGCACTCCAATGAATGGCC
>JAZDLZ010000276.1:0-4155 GCA_043801535.1 Pseudomonadota bacterium | reverse complement strand
CGAATGGCACCGCCGCTCTCGATCCGCTGGCGTCGTCGTCGGTGACGCCCTACCGTTTCCTTCGTTGCGCCGGTGCAGCCTTGGCCTGCTCTTCCTCGCCGTCCTCTTCGCCTTCCTCTTCGTCGCCTTCCTCGAAGTCTTCCTCGGCGTCGGCGTCGACGAACTTCTCTACGATGGTTCTTCGTTCGATCAGTCTTTCAGGCATGGTTTGCGATTCTCCTTTCAGCCTCGATGATGCCCCGCTCGAAGCGTGAGCGCCAATCGCGCCACCGTCGGAAGCCGCACAAAGTCGTGACGCCATGTCACGGGCACACCGGCTGGCGCACTGCCGGAGCCGCTCGACCAGGGCACGGGGCTCGACGGGGACGCCCGCCTGCCGCAGGCGGAAGGCCACCTTGCGCCACGGGAGCTTGCCCCGTTTGAGGCGCGCCAACAGCCGGCAGATCTCCCGCCCGGCCTCAGCCTGTAGCTTCTCCGCTTGCCGCTTCTTGTCGAGCGCCTCGGCAAGGGCGGTGATGTCGTCTGGGATCGTGTGCATTCGCACTTCCTTTTCGATCCCAACGCAACTATCGAATATGGCTACCGATCCGCCGCGCTTGGGATCAAAACGTCGTCTAACTAGTCGATATTATTAAGACCACTGCTGACTACCGTATTGAGGGAAACCCAAGGAGCCCAGAGAAGCTCGAGCACCTGCGAGCGGCTTGTGAGGAAGTGACCCGTCGAGGTATCAGAATGGACGGACGGCGGCTACGGTTCGAGGTCGTCGCTTCGTCTGGGCCGGATGGTTATCTCGACTGATCGTTTGATCGGCGGCAGCCGGAGTCCCTGTCAGACGATCACGGTCAGCCAGCAGACGAGAAACGGGGTCACCACCGCGCCGAAAGGAAGGACAAGGCGGACGGTGCCGATGACCGAGACCCTGTTTGCGGCGCTCAAAAGCTTGACCGTCGTTCGCACTGGTCTTGTCATCCGCAATCTCGACGGGACAGCGAAGACCGACGGCCAGGCTGACGCCGCCATCGGACGGATCTGCGCCACGGCAGAACTGCCGTGGCGGGGCTGGCACACGCTAAGGCACAGCTTCGGAGCTCACTGCGCTCTCTTCGGCGTGAATCCGTGGAGGCTTCAAGCCTGGCTGGGACACAAGCGCATCGACGAGACCATGCTCTATGTTCACGTGGCCTCAAACCATGTCCGTGAGCTTCCACCCGAGATCGCGCTGGCGGGAGCCGGCGAGCTAGATCCGGATCGGCGCATCATCAAGATGCTCGGCAGCCGTGGCAAATACGTGGCAAAGGCCGTTGAGAAATTGGAAATAACTGAAGGATTACGGGGAGTTAGATAGTGCGAAAGGGGGGACTCGAACCCCCACGGGGTTTAGCCCACAGGATCCTGAATCCTGCGCGTCTACCAAATTCCGCCACTTTCGCGGTGGGTGAGAAAGTGATACCGGTATGAAGCGGTGGTGTCAAGACCTTGCTTGTCTGTCACGGTGCTTTGTTTGCTTGCTTCTCCACCGGTAATCACCGGCAGGCGCGGAAGGAAGAGGTTGACTGCAACGAGTTGGTGGCTACATAAAGAAGCTTCGATGTCGAGCCAGCCAGACGAACGACCGAGGCTGACTACCCTGAGTCACGGGGGTGGTTGAGCGTGCAAGCTTGGTGCTGAGGACCTCGGGAAGGTCCTGGGTAGTCTGCCAACGGTGGTGAATCCAAGTGTTCTCGTCGGATCCTCGACGATGGACGACGCCGCGGTGTATCGTTTGGGGTCCGATTCCTCGATTGTCGCGACGATCGACGTGTTTACCCCGATCGTCGACGACCCGTACGTGTTCGGGCAGATTGCGGCTGCCAATGCCCTTTCCGATGTGTATGCAATGGGCGCGAGACCTCTCTTTGCCCTTTCGTTCCTCGGATTTTCTCCAAGAACGGTTCCGCTCGAGTGGGCAGCCAGGATTCTTCGAGGTGGTGTCGACAAGGCAGCCGAGGCCGGCGTCCCCATCGTTGGGGGGCATTCCGTCGACGATCCAGAACCGAAGTTCGGGCTGGCAGTTATTGGTTCCGTTCACCCGGATCGAGTGATCCGCAATTCGACTGGTCGCCTCGGCGATGCTCTCGTTCTGACGAAACCGATCGGCACCGGGGTGATCGCCCATGCGCTAAAGCAGGGACGTGCCAGCTCTGACGAGATCGAGCAAGCGGTGGAAAGCATGACCACTCTCAATGCTGCCGCGTGCGAGGCCATGCTTTCGGTCGGTGTAAGCGCTGCCACCGATGTTACCGGGTTCGGTCTCGTCGGGCATCTTCACGAGATGGCCCACGCCGCAGGTCTTGCAGCACGCCTCAGTGCTGCGGCAGTACCGCTTTTTGCCGGCGTCCTCGATCGTGCCAAGGCTGGATTGGTGCCGGGTGGCTCTCGACGGAATTGCGAATACTTCGGTCGTTGGATTAGCTGGGACGCCGCGCTGGACGAGGCGATCCGTCTGCTTCTCGCTGATGCGCAGACCTCTGGAGGACTGCTGATTGCCCTACCAGCGGAACGTATGCCGTTGCTGCTGGAGGCGCTAGCCGCCCGCCGGCAGCACGGCGTCCACGTCGGTCAGCTGGAGTCGGGTCCGCCCGGAACAATTGTCGTCGATCTCTAGCTGGTAGTCCCCTACCAAACACTTCCCAACCTTCACCATATCTGCTGGCACCTGCCTGCTGGCACCTGCCTGCTGGCACCTGCCTGCTGGCACCTGCCTGCTGGCACCTGCCTGCTGGCACCTGCCTGCTGGCAACTTGCAGCAGCAGCCTTTCCGCGATACCCGCACCTGCTGTGCCACGCTGCTGCGCCCCCCCCCCGCCCCCCGCCAAGATCGCGTTTGGTCGCACGGCGTGAGCCGAGCTATGCTCCTTGCCGCGGCCTGCCGCGAGGCAGTGGATCCGGGCCGAGCAGACCATGGGTGCGGGCGCGGGTGCGAATGGCGCTGCGCGACAGCCCAGCCACCTCGGCTGCGTGCGAAATGTTGAAGCCCGTCCGCGCTAGCAACTCCTGAAAGTAGCGACGCTCGAACTCGGCCAGCGCTCTGAAGTAGGGACTGTCCGTTAGCCTTCTGGTGCCTTGGTTGGCTGCAACTCGCTCCCGCAGGAGGGCAAAATCGTCAATGCCGAGCTCCGATCCATGAGCACATCGCACCGCCTCGGCAACCATGTGGGCGAGCTCGCTGACATTTCCAGGCCAGGAATAGCGCATGGCCAGGGCGATGACGTCGGGATGTAATCTGAGCGCCTTCTGTCCTGTGGTCTTGCTGCCGGCTATGGCTCTCTCCAATTCTTCCTGCAATAGCAAGGGAATATCCTCATGCCGCTGACGCAGCGGGAGCAGGCGCAGGCACGCCGCCACCCTCATACGAAAGTACAGATCCCGACGAAACAACTTCTCCCTGATGAGCTCGGAAAGATTCCGGTGGGTGGCAGCGATCACTCGGACATCGACGCGGACAGTCGCGGACGACCCGAGCGGTCGCACCTCTCCGTCCTCCAGCACGCGCAGTAGCTTCGCCTGCTGTGAAGCCGGCATGTCGCCAATCTCGTCGAGGAACAGCGTTCCGCCGTGGGCTTCGCGGAAGAAACCTCGCCGCTCGCAAACGAGACCGGTGTATGCACCGCGCTTGGCGCCAAAGAGCTCGGTCTCGAACAGGCTCTCTGGAATGGCACTCACGTTCACGGCAACAAACGGACCATTCCGACCCGACTCCCGGTGGATGGCTCGTGCCAATAGCTCCTTTCCCGTTCCCGTCTCACCCTCGATAAGGACGGGAAAGTCCGCATGGGCCACCACCCTCGCATGCTCGAACAGCCGGAGCATCTCGGCGTTGCAGGTGTTGGCGAATGCCTGACCGGCTGGTTCTTCGATTCGCTGGTAGGCAACAGCGCTCGTGCTCATTGCTGGGTCTCGCCTCTTCTTTCTCGACGTCGCACGACCGCCGCACAGGCAAAATCCGCGCCTAGCATGGGACCCGGGAACCCGGGACGGGTGTGAACAAAAGCCGTTGGTTGTGCTGTTCCCTGTGCCTAGTCCCTAGTTCCTTGTTCCATTCCTCTTTCGAGGTGCTATTCTCGCCGCAGCAATCGGCGGCGCGACGGTGACATGGCACTCCAATGAATGGCC
>JAZDLZ010000275.1:0-7140 GCA_043801535.1 Pseudomonadota bacterium | reverse complement strand
GGCCATTCATTGGAGTGCCATGTCACCGTCGCGCCGCCGATTGCTGCGGCGAGAATAGCACCTCGAAAGAGGAATGGAACAAGGAACTAGGGACTAGGCACAGGGAACAGCACAACCAACGGCTTTTGTTCACACCCGTGGTCAGTGGTCAGTGGGCGGGGGGGTGGGCGCGCTGGGTGGTATTTGACGCTACGCGCTGGCCATGAGAAATTCGTTGTGCTCGCGACTAGCAAGCCAGATCTCGACTGGGCGAACGCGGCCACGATCGACTAGACTGTCTGAACTCATTTCTTGAGGGTATCGCCATGAATCCGGTCCAAGGTGATGGAACGCCCATTGCCGAAATTCTGTTGGTGGATGACGACGAACAAATGCGGGAGCTCCTTGGCAAGGAGCTCAGAGAGCACGGGTACGCGACAACCGCGGTAGGCAGCTACGAAGAGGCCAGCTCCCTGATTGGAACGAATGGCTTCGAGCTGGTCTTGGCGGATCTCAACTTGCCAGACAAGAGCGGGCTCGACATTCTGCGCGACGTAAAGCAGATGAAGCCAGAAGTCGAGGTTGTCATCCTCACCGGCTACTATTCGCCGGAGTCGGTCCTGCAGGCGCTGCGCTGGGGTGCGTTCGACTACGTGGAGAAGCCTCTCAATCTGGCTGGGTTGCTGGCGGTGATCTCCCGGGCAATCGAGCACAGCCGCCTGCGCTCCAACGAGGCGCTATACCACGCCGGACAGGCAATCCTCGCCTCTCGCGACTGGGCGCAGCTCCCGGAGTTGATTCTCGACGTGGCGATGAAGGTCATGGCGGCCGATGACGCCTCTCTCATGGTACCGACCCCAGACGGGCATCTGCGCATCCTTTTGTCGCGAGGGCTACCGCCAGAGATTCAAGCCGAGGTAAAGCTGGCGCCAGGCGAGCGGGTGGCTGGGCTCATTGCCAAGAACCGGACTCCGGTGCTGCTGTCCGGATCTCTTTCGTCGGATCCCCAGTTCGCCCACGTCAAGAGCTTTCAACGGGTGAAGTCGAGCATTGTCTATCCGCTGGTGATCGGGGAGAGACTGGTGGCAGTACTGAACCTCAACCGAGTCTCGCTCCACCGTCCCTTCAGGAAGCTGGATCTCAAGCGCTGCTCGGTGCTGGCGTCGCAGATCCTGCTCGCCTTGGAAAACGCGCGGTTGGTGCAGGGGTTGTTGTTCTCCGAGAGGCTGGCGGCGATTGGCCAGCTCTCGGCAGGCGTGGCTCACGAGATCAACACCCCGGTTCAGTTCGTTGGCGACAGCGCTTTCTTCCTGCAATCTGCCATCCAGAAAGTCGACGAGGTTCTCGCCAAGTATCAATCCCTCGAGGAGGCGGCGCGCGCGGGGACCGTCTCTGCTTCGCTCCTCGAGGAGCTCGCCCGTGTCAAAGAAAAGGCCAAGCTCCAACAGATCGGCCAGCGGCTGCACAAGGCGACCGCCCGGATCCTGGAGGGTACTTCTCGCGTTGCCCATATCGTCCAGGCACTACGAGACTTCGCCGGCACCGATCGCGAGCAAGAATATGCGCCCGCAGACCTGAACGAAGCTATTCGAAGCACCTTGACCGTGGCAGCAGCGGATCTCATCCGGGTGGCGGATGTCGAGACCGAGCTTGGCGAGCTACCGATGATCCGCTGCAAGATCGGCGAGATCAAGCAGGTGATGCTGAATCTACTGGTGAACGCAGGCCACGCCATCGCCGAGGCAGTCAAGGGAACAGGCGGTCGCGGACGTATTCACATCAAGACAGTGTGCGAGCCGAGCTCGGTGCTGATCGCGATTGCCGACACCGGTTGCGGGATTCCCGAGGCGCTCAAGCATCGCATCTTCGAACCGTTCTTCACGACCAAAGAGGTGGGACGGGGCACCGGGCTGGGTCTCTCCTTGTCTCGATCGATCGTCGTCGACAAACACCACGGTTCAATCGAAGTCGACAGCAGGGTCGGGTACGGGACGACGTTCTTTGTCCGGATCCCGCTCGACCCGGGAAAAGCGACGACCTCCCAAGAGAAACCGAGCAGCGAGAGGCCAAGCTGACCATGAAGCGAATTATTTTCGTTGACGACGATCCCAATATCCTGGCTGGTCTCGAGGACGCACTCTGGGATCAAGACGACAGATGGGAGATGTCCTTCCTGCTGAGCGCCGAGGCAGCGCTCGACGAGCTGGCGAAGAAACCGGCAGACATCCTGGTTACCGACGTGCGCATGCCGGGAATGGACGGCATCGCCCTGCTCCATCGAGTGAGGGATGCCTTCCCCGAGATCGTACGCATCGTGTTGTCGGGACAGTCGGAGCTGGATCTCACTTTGTCGGAGCTGCCTCTCGTTCATCAGTTTCTTGGCAAGCCGTGCGAAGCGCGGCTCCTCAAGGAAACCCTGGAACGGGCATCGAACCTCGAGAAGCTTCTGCCCGATCGAGCGCTGCGCCAGCAGGTGGGAAAGCTCGGATCGCTCCCCTGCTTGCGGTCGCGGATTCAGGAGCTGCGCGACGTCCTGCAGAAGCAGCAGGTCACTCTCCAGGAGATCGCCAAGGTAGCCGAGCAAGAGCCAGTGGTCTTGGCAAGGGTTCTCCAGCTCGCCAATTCGGCCTTGTTTGGCCCACAGTTGTCGGTGTCGAGCGCGGTGCGTTCGGTTTCCCGGCTTGGCTTGGATGTGCTTCGCAGTCTGTTGCGCAGCGATGCTTTCTTTTCCGCCGAACCGGGATCCGAAGGGACGCTCGTTCTATTGCACCGCCATGCGCTCCTTACCGCTCGCATCGCTGCTTGCCTCTGTGGAGAGAATCTTCGGGGGCAGAGCGCCGCGCCGGGTCCAGGTCCGGGGGGGGCAGAGGATCCGGGACCGTCGAGCTCGACGGATTGCGGTCGCCAGTCGAGAACGTCCGATCCACGTGCCATGCGTTGCTCCGCGCAGACCAGTGCGGCTGCCACGGGCAGTGGCAGTGGCAGTGGCAGTGGCGGCAATGGCAATGGCGGCAGTACCGGCGGCGGTTGGACGCGGTCTGCTCTGCCACCAGACTCTCACCCGTCTAGCCAGTCGCTCGGCCAGTCGCTCGGCCAGTCGCTCGACGACGATGCGGCGGAAAGCAAGGCAGAAGCCGCCCTCTGCGGCATGCTGCACGGCTTTGGCAGGCTCGCCTTGACCTTTGGCTTGCCCGACTACGAATCGCACATCCTGGTGCCTGCCCGCCAAAGCGGACGCCAGGTCCTCGATGTCGAAAAGGAAGTGCTCGGCGCCACTCATGCCGATGTTGGCGCCTATCTTCTCGGGCTGTGGGGGATCCCGAAAAACGTAATCGACGTCATCAAGCAACACCACGATCCTCGACAGGCCGTTGCTATGCCCATCGCTCCGGCGGACGCGGTGTATTTGGCCGAGGTCCTCGCCATCGAGGCGGAAGAGAGCGTGGCAGCAGCACAGTGCGAGAAAACAACCAGGACAGAGGGTAACGAGGGCGGACGCCGAATCGACGTCGACGCGATCTTTGCCTCCTTGGGCCTGGGTGGAGTACTCTCTGCTTGGCGAACGATAGCCAGTGAAAACGCACGGCAAGTAGAGGCGGAGTTTGCCGCGCGGGTACCGTGACGGTAGAAGGTGAAGGTACGATGGAATCGGACAACCCTCGCGCAGTCTTGTTTGTCGACGACGAACCGGCGGTGCTGGAGAGCCTGTCCGACAATCTCGTCGGACAATTCGACGTTGCCACTGCCTCGAGCGGAAAAGCCGGTCTCGAGATCCTGGAAAAGAAAGGACCTTTCGCAGTCGTAGTCGCCGACCACAACATGCCGGGAATGGACGGCGCCACCTTCCTGAGTCACGTCAAGACCGTGGCTCCTCTCACGACTCGCCTGCTCCTGACCGGCGCCTCGGATTTGCGCGTCGCCATCGCGGCAATCAACGAGGGACAGATATTCCGTTTCCTCCAGAAGCCTTGTCCTCCACCGCTCCTTATCAGTACCCTCGAAGCAGCGAGCGAGCAGTACCGGCTCGTGACTGCCGAGCGCGTTCTCTTGGAGCAGACGCTGCATGGCAGCATCATGGCCATGACAGACGTCCTTGCCCTGGCCAATCCACCCGCTTTTGGACGGGCGACGCGCCTGCGGGAGCGGGCTGGGCAGCTGGCCGAGCGCCTCGGCGTTGCCGATCGCTGGCAAATCGAAGTGGCGGCAATGCTGTCTCAGATCGGGGGCATGATTCTCCCCGAAGAAACCGCCGAGAAGCTGGCGCGCGGTCAAGTGCTCGGGGCTGGCGAGCAGACCCTCGTTGCCCGGCTACCCGAGGTTGCTCTGCAGATCCTGGCACGCATTCCCCGCCTCGACTCGATTCGCGAAATCCTGCGCTACCAGGACAAGGGATTCGACGGCTCGGGAAGGCCGCAGGACGAAGTACGCGGCGAGAAAATTCCGGTCGGTGCCCGCATCCTTCGCCTCGCTCTCGATCTCGATACCTTGGAGGCGCAAGGCTTGCCGCTGGCCAAAGCCGTCGAGACCCTGAAGACCCGTGCGGGAACCTACGACCCAGCGCTGCTGCGGGCGCTCGAGGTCCGGCCAGGGGCGGCGCAATCGGCGGAAATGTCTATGTCTGCTGCGGGCGCGGCTGCAGCGGCAACGGCAACGGCAGAGCCGATCGAAGAGATCAAGGCGGTGCCGATAGCTGCTCTCGCCGCTGGCATGGTGCTCCACGAAGACCTGCTGAACCGGGATGGCAAGCTCTTGGTAGCTCGAGGTCACCGCATCACCGAGTCTTCGATCGATCGAATAAGCAATTTTGCCGCCAAGGCAGGCGTGGAAAAAATCCGAGTCCTCATCGGAAGCGTGGCTACTCCTTCGTCTTCCGATGGGGAAGAGGACGGTTCGTCGCAGTCCGCGGATCCTGCTGCGAAGCCAGCCGGTGAGCCAACCAAACCGACCCGCTCCTGGATCCGAAAGCTGCTCGATCGACCATCATGACCCATTCAGCGCTCGTCGTGGAGGCAGGCACGCCGCGGGAAGCCCGGCAGTGGGCTGCCGAAAAATGGAGAATCCCGACCGGAGAGGTCGAGCTGACGCTCCTTGCTCGCACCGAAGAACCGGACGGAAAGCACCTCAATCGCTTCCGTGCCGGGCATTGGCCTTCCGCTGCCCGAGTGGGACGCGAGGCAGCGATCGAAGTCTACTGCCATCTCGGCGAAGTCCTGTTGGCCGTCCACCCACCGGCAGCTGGCGAGACGCCGGTCACCGCCAGCGACGTCGAGGCGGCGCTGGCACCGTGGCCACTAGACCGGCGCGACGAAGAGAGCGTGAAGCGCGCTGCCAGCCTGGCCGACGGACACCTGTATTGCTGTGGCTGGATCCGGCCGAGCAGCCTGCCAGATGCGACCTCTCCTTTCGCGGTCAAGGTGAACAACGAGGCTCTGCGAGCCTGGCTATTGCGCATGGTCGGCAAGGTGCCGGACGGCAGCTGGTGCAACGATGCCCTCCAGGCATGGCTCATTCCTTGGGGAACGTCGGCATTCCAGGTGCAAAGCAGAGAAGCAGTAGAGCAGGAGCTCGCGGCAGTCGGTATCACCCACGGCATCGACGCAATCGTCCTCGACGAAGTGTGCCGTGCCCCGCACGACGAGGCCGTTGTGGTGGCGTGCGGCCTGATGGCAGAGCCTGGTCTCGACGCACGAGTCGAATACCTCTGCTCCAACCTGACCGCTACCGAAATTCCGACCGCTGACGCCAGCCTGCTGGGTCTTCCGCCTGGCGTCGTCGAAGTTGCCGCTGGACAACCACTCGCGCGCAAGGCGCCTGCGACCAAGGGGAAGCCGGGTTGCACGGTACGCGGAGAGTGGCTCGCCGCGCTCGACGGCCGGGACGCGGTTTCCTTGGCTGCGTTGGCTGGATCGGGCACCAAAGCCTCCCCCGATGGCATGCTGGTTCAGAGCACGCGAGCAGGCTACGCCACGCTCTCCGAGGCAAAGGCGCAGCAGCCAACTGCTGCTCTGGGGGGAACACCAGCGGGAGCGCCGGGAAAACCGAGCGCAGCGGGCACGGCGGGCAAACGAGGCGCAGATCCGTCGCCTTCTCGTCACGATTCCGCCGCACGCCAGTCGCCGGCCGAGTTGTCGGCCGAACGAGCGGCCGGACGAACGGCCGGACGAGCAGATGACTCGGCAAGCAGTCTAGCGCCGCTGGCCAGAACTGACGAATCATCGCCGATACTGCAGCTCACGGTACAAGACTCGCTCACCTTCCGCCGCGCGCTGCGCAAGCACCAGGACGGGGCTTTTCTCCTGCGGATGCAGCGAGGGGTCCTCTATCTGCTCGTTGACGGACCGCAACAAAAGGGTCCGAAGGCAATCAAGGCCGACGACGTATTGAGGGCGATGGCACTGTGGCCTGTCGACGAACGGGACGAGGCCACCACTACCCAGGTCGTCGCGCAGGCCGCGTGGAAACCGACCCCGGTTGGGCGCGTTATCCTCGATCCTCTTCCCGGCAAGGACGACTTGTTCGCAGTAAAAGTGGACAAGCGCAAGCAGACCGCGTTCGTGCTTCCCTGGGCAATGCCACTGGCGCCACCACTTCTCGGCGCTGCGCTCAAGGAGGCGCTAGCCCAGGCTGGGGTGAAGTACGGAATCGACCAGAACGCTCTGAAGAGCCTGGCCAGCGGATCCTGGGACAAACCGGTCGCGGTCGCCAAGCTTGGCACCGTCGATTTCCAGGCGGCGAGCGTGGAAGAAGCCAAGGCCAAAGGGAGCGCTCTCCTCGGCATTCCTCCCGGCGAAGTCCAGCTCACCATTAGCAAGACCGAAAAGGTCGGGTTCCTCGGTCTGGGCGGAAAGCTGCTCCACGTCACTGCTCGGGCAGCAACGCCGAGCATTCCCAAGGACGGACGAATGGAGCTGCGCTGGGCAGGTCCCAGGCTTTCCCTGGCAGTGTACGCTCCGTCGGGACCGGCAGGGTGCGGCCGTAGCGTGGAGTTGGCCGAGGTCAAGGCGATGCTCGCCACCCTGCCGATAGGTCGGTTCGACGAAAAGAGACTCGAGGAAATCGTCAAGGCCCAGGAGGGCGTTCTGGTTCCGCTCGGCGAATGCCAGCCAACCACGAAACCGGGCAAGGCAGCGATCTGCGGAGCACACGTCTCCGCCGACGCGC
>JAZDLZ010000273.1:0-10671 GCA_043801535.1 Pseudomonadota bacterium | reverse complement strand
GGTGACAATGCCCTCGACGATGCTCTGGTGACCGACGATCGTTTTCCCGATTTCGCCTCGCAGGGCGGCGACGTCGCGACGGAATCTGGCAGCCGTTTCGACGATCGGGTTGTCGGTCGATTCGTGCTCTGAAGCGGTTTTGTCCACCATGTCAATGCTCGGTTTCTGTCGGTCTCCGGGGTTTGATGAGATCGAAATAGCGCTTGACGAAGTACCGGTAGCTCGGCGGCACTTTCTCCTGGCTCATGATTTCTTCGACGATGCGCTGGTAGTCGGCATACACCTTCCGGTAGGACGTAGTGGCAAAGCCACGCCGTGAAGCAGAGAGGACGGTTTGGCGGCGAGACGCTCCGGATCCTTGGGCGGGGTCGAGCTCGTAGTCCTTGGCATTGCCATATCGACCGCTCTCTTCGCCGAGGACGTTCGGATCGTGCTCGGTGCCAATGCCGTCGCCGTGCCCGACCTGGGCCTGCGACGTCTCGTGGCTGTCGCCACCATTCCCGTCCTTGCCTTCTGGCCGAAGGCGCGACGGTTGCTCATTGCCGCTACTGCTACCGTTCCCGTTCCCGTTCCCGTTCCCGGTGCGACTGCCAGGCTTCCATGCTTGGCCAGAACCAGGTCTGCCTTCCGCCCGTCTGGAGTAGTCTTGCAGGCGCCCGGACCGTCGCTGGTTGGCCAATCGTCTGCCGCTTGCCGTGCTGGCTCGTCGCACTGCTTCCTCGAGGTCGGAAAGCCGAGATTGGCTGCGGGCACGGCGATCGATTCGCCGCAGCTCGTCTTCGAGCTCCTCCAGCTCGCGGGCTGCCTGGCGAAGTTTGCGATCGGCATCGGGACGACGATTCCGGAGGTCGCTCGCCGCCTCGTCCAGATCGCGACGAAGGCGCTCTAGCCGCCGGCGCAGCGCCTGCCTGCCTGGTTCGTTGGCGTCCTGCTCCTGCTGTTCGTCCCGCTCGAGCTGCTCGAGCTCCCGTTGGCGCCTGCCGAGGAGGCGTTCCAGCATCTTGTCCTGGGGATTCTCGGCAGCTTTTCTTTCGAGACGGCGGACTTCGTCTTTCTTGGCATCGAGCTGCTTCCGCCGGCCCTCCTCCTTGGCGCGACTGTCCCGTCTCTCCCGATCTTCCCGCTCCTCCTGGTTCTTGGCGGCAGTGGCCAGCGATCGGGATATCTTCTGCTCCTGCTCTTGGTCGAGGGAACGGGCCGCTAGCTGGTCTGCCAGACGCTCCAGCTCTTTCCTGCTCTTGTCGATATTCCCCTCCTCGAGAGCTCGGCCGAGGCTCCTCGTGAGCGGTTCGGGCGCGAGCCGACCTCCCGAGAGACGCAGCCTCTCGAGAGCAGCGTCGAGGTCTGCCTTGGACGGTCCACCCAGGTGTTTCTCCTCGAGTCGCTCGAGCTCGGTGAGAAGCTGCTCCTTGCCGATTCGACCGTCTTGGGCTTGTTGCACCAAGTCTTCGAGGTCCTTGGCGAGCCTGCCCAGCGCCGGATCGTTCGTTTGCGCGGACAGCTCGGCGAGGTCGTGGACCAGCGAAAGCGCGAAGTCGAGGTCGCCGGCTGCCAGCGGATCGCGATCGCCGTCCCTGTCTCCGTCCCTGTCGCCGGAGTCATCGCCGGAGTCACTATCGGAATCGCCGCCGGTACCTGTCGCGCCCGCCTGGTCTCCTCCAGTACCTTTCTGGTGGGCTGCCGTAGACGATGGACCGTACCCCAAAAAATCGAGCAGGCCCAGCAGCAAGCCAGCGGCAACAACGAGAGCGGCGAGGCGACCGTTCTTGGGTATTCGAAAAGGAGCAACCTTCTTCGGGTCGACCTGTCTGCCGACCATCAGTCCATCGGTGATCGCGGCTGCCATGAACCAACGGTCAGCAGACGGGGGCCCTTGTGTTTTCTCTGGTTTGCCATTGGTTCCCTCGCGGTCCGCGAGCTCTTCCATGAAGTCGAAGGTAGTGCGTAGGCGATTCGCAAGTCCAAGGGCGCGATCGATTAGATTGGCAACCCGGACGACCGGTATTCTCGCGAGCGCTACCCGGGCGATGGCAACTACTACCGCCAGGAGAGCAAGGCCACCAAGGAGCTCCGCGAGGCGAGGATCTATGAGTCCCGCGCGCCAAGACCCGAGAATGGCCAAACAGCCCACCGTGCCAGGAATGACCGCCGTGGCCAGCGATTCGCATACAGCCTGGCTTCGCATGCGCCGCCTGGTTTTCGCCACAATTGCGAGCGTTGCCTGGAGCTCTCGATCTGGCGGAATCAGTGTTCCTGAGTCCAGGCCGTAGGCAGATGGACGGTCGAGCGTTTTCGGGCTGCCAATTGATGGCTCTGGGTTCATGGGGCGGCCACTCAGGTTATAGCACCCACGCTGATAAGCCGCATTGCTACTGCTTGCCTTGTTGTATATTCTTGGCTCCGCTCGTCGTGGCCGCACGATGACTGCACGCTGGAGGTCGATGGTCGGCGATGATGCTCGTTCGTGAACAACCCCAAGAAGAAGAAAAGCGCGGGCCGCCGTCTCGTTCGTTCACGATTCTCCTGATTGGCAGCGACCCGCAGGTCATCGCCTGCGTGAGCGCCTGTCTGGAAAAGCGTGGCTACCAGCGGCGATTGGCGACTACCGGTCCGGATGGATTGAAGCTACACCGAGAGGAAGGAGCCGATCTGGTGATCGTCTCCCTGCCAACCGTTGGTACCGTCGGCTCGGAGCTTCTGCGCCAGCTGAAGAACCAGGATACGAGAGCGTCGATAGTAGTGACCGGCAGGGACTCCTCGGTGCGCGGGGCATCGGACGCTCTCGGGCTGGGAGCAGTCGAGTATCTCGACGATCCGACTCGCGACGCGAACGAGCTCCTCTCGATCCTTGGCGTGGCTCTCGGCGCCCGCCGGACTGACGCCCAGCTTCGCTACTTGCGCCAGAAGGACGCAAGCGGCGCCGGGTGGCAGGTCGTCCTTGGCGAGAGCCCGACGATGCGCAAGGTCTTTCAGGTGGTGCGCCAGATCTGCGATCGCACTTCGACTGGCAGTACGCCAACGATCCTGATTGCCGGCGAGACTGGCACGGGCAAAGGCCTGCTTGCCAAGACGATTCACTACAACAGCGTGCGGCGCAGCCGGGCCTTCGTGGACATCAACTGCGCGGCCATCCCCTCCACGCTGCTCGAGGCAGAGCTCTTCGGTTACGAACGCGGGGCGTTCACCGATGCCCGCGCCACGCGGGTCGGATTGATGGAAACCGCCGATGGCGGCAGCCTGTTTCTCGACGAGATAAGCACCATCCCGCTCGAGTTGCAGGCCAAGCTGCTGACCGCCATCGAGGACAAGAAGATCCGCCGGCTAGGTGGACGCCAGCCTATCCGAGTCGACGTCCAGGTCGTCGCTGCGACCCATCGCGATCTGGCGACGATGGCACGGGCCAACGAGTTCCGCGCCGATCTCTATCACCGCTTGAACGTCCTGGCGGTCAACTTGCCGCCCCTCCGCGAGCGCGGCGAGGATCGCCTGTTTCTCGCCGAGACTTTCATTGCCTCGATGTGCCAGGAGTACGGAATCCCGGTGCGGCGTCTCAGCGAGGAGGCGAGGCAGGCCATCAACAACTACTCGTGGCCGGGAAACGTTCGCGAGCTCCGCAACCAGATCGAGCGAATCCTGCTGCTTCACGACGAGGACCCGATCCAAGCGGAGCACTTCCATCTCGGGGCATTGACAACGCCACAGGTAGCTTTCGAGAAGGATGGCCGGGGCGTTCAGGTCGTCCTGCCCGAGGGAGGATGTCCCTTGGAAGAAATCGAGCGGGCGGTGCTCAGGCAGGCGCTCGAGAAGTGCAGAGGCAACGTGTCGGCGGCAGCCCGCTATCTGTCGATATCGAGGCAGACTCTCATCTACCGGATGAAAAAGCACGGTCTCTCCGAGCCGCGTGACGGCGAAGACGGCGAGGCCGGGTCACCAGGACTACGCAGTGGAGTGCAGTAATATTCCGACAATAACCAAAACGACGAGGAATCCAATGGCAAGTCAAGGAACAAGCAGGTACTGGCTTCTGGTTGTAACAGTGTTCGTCGCTACCCTGTCTGCCCCAGGGTGCTCGGATGATGACAACGGAGGTGGCGACGACGACATCGACGCCAGCAATGCCATCACTCCGGTCGCCTACGGTCCGCTCAGCGCGAACAGAGATCATAGCTGCTTGCTCCAGTCTTCTGGCTCGGTGAGGTGCTGGGGCAGTGACGAAAAAGGGCAGCGCACCCCACCGGTGAGCACCACGTTCTCCCGGATTACCACCGGAGTGCAGTTCACTTGCGGAGTAAAGACCGACGGCACCCTGGCCTGCTGGGGCGACAACACCAAGGAGAAGGCGGAACCTCCTACTGGCAATACCTTCACCGAGCTGGGAGCGGGATTCGATCACGCCTGCGCAGTGAAGCAGGACAACGCCGTCGAATGCTGGGGCTCGAACGACATGTATCAGTCGATCGTCCCACCCGGAAAGTACGTCCAGGTGGCTGGAGGCGGGCAACACACCTGCGGGTTGATGGTCGACGGAACGATCAAGTGCTGGGGTGACAACAATCAGGGGCAGTGCAACGTTCCGAGCGGTCGTTTCAAGATGGTCACTGCTGGTTGGTACCATTCCTGCGGTCTGAAGGAAGACGACTCCGTTGCTTGCTGGGGATGCCAGATGGACGAGCAGCAGTTCGGCCAGTGCGAGGCACCGAGCGGAGCGTTTTCCCTCATCGAAGCTGGCTCCGGCCACGTATGCGGGATAGTGAAGAGCGACGAATCAGTGATGTGCTGGGGCAACAAAGAGGACGGTCAATCGTCGCCGCCGCCAGGCTCGTCTGCCAAATACAAGTCGGTCAGCGCCGGTTGGAAGCACAGCTGTGGGCAAAAGACCGACGATTCGGTGGCTTGCTGGGGTGATGACGAGTACGGTCAGTCGAGTCCCTAAACAGAAACGCACAGAAACGCATTGATCGAGATACAAGTAGGAGGCGTTTCTGTTTAGAGATCTACAGAGGGCGTGCCGCCCTCCGTCGATCAAAGGGCGGCTGCGAGCCCTCGCCGCCCCCCCGTCGAGGGGACCTCGACGGGGCCCCCCCTTTCCGGCAGAGCCGTCGGGGTCCCCCTCCCTGCTTTCGCGCGAGCTCTCGCGCGGCTCGGCCTTTGGCCTCGCAGGGAATGGCTCCGGATCAACGCGACCCTGGTTAGTAGCTCATCCCCGATTAGCGCGCACGAGGCGTGGGTCCAATCTTGATGGACGATGACGCGGCCTCGCCGAATTGCCAGATCGTTTCTTGCGGGCCCGATTCGGGCTCGGGAGCGGGCTCGGGATCGAAAGCAGAACCCCGGCAGAGCGATCGGTGCTGCATCCGGCGGTGCTGCATCCAGCGGTGGGAGGTTGCGCTCCTTGCGGGAACACTACTAGCGCTCTACCTGCCCCTGCTGGGCTCCTACTCGCTCTGGGATCCCTGGGAAACCCACTACGCCGAAGTTGCCAGGCGGATGCTCCAGGATCACGACTGGGTTTCGCCCAAATGGCAGGACGAGCACTTCCGCTCCAAGCCGATTCTCACCTTCTGGCTCATGGCGGCCAGCATGAAGCTCTTCGGCGTCGCCAGAGACGGAGGATGGTCGGGCGAGCTCGTCTCCACCCATGCCGTCGAGTGGGCGGTTCGTTTGCCCTTCGTCTTGTTCGGAATCGCCGGTGTCATGTCGCTGTGGTACATGGTGGCCCGCATCCATTCACGCCGAGTGGCCTGGCTTGCGGCGCTGGTCACTGCCACCAGCCCCCTCTATTTCCTCATCAGCCGGCAGGCGATAACCGACATGCCGTCGTGCGCTCTGTTGATGGTGTCCATGTCATTAGCCTCGGTTGCCCTGTTGACTGAGAATCGGCCGCTGCTCCGGCGGTGGGGCAACGGCTGCCACGTCTTCGTGACTGTCCTTCTCGTCGCCACTCTGGCACAGCTAGTCTATTTCTGCGCCGAGGTCGATGGCCCGCTGCTGCGTTTCGGGAAGCTGCGTGCCAGCCCCTATCTGGCAATCCTGCCGTTCTTCGTCGTCCTCGGGCTGACCGTCTGGTGGATGCTGGTTTCGACCAAGACTCTGCGGCAGGTGCTGTTCTACTGGTTCTACTTCGTCATTGGCTTGGCGATCCTGGCGAAGGGCCCGATCGCTCCGGCGATCTCGGGATTGAGCATTGTGGCGTATCTGGTCGTTCAGGGATGGACTTCGCGAGACGCTCGCTCGTTCGGAGCTCGGCTTCGGCAATTCGTGGGCGAATTGGAGATTGGGCGCGGCGTTCTCATCGTGGTCTTGGTCGCGCTTCCCTGGCACGTCGCCGTGTTTCTCGAGGACGGCATGCCTTGGTTTCGCGAGTACGTGGGAACCCATCTCTTGGGTCGAACGTTCGTCGGGGTCCACGGCGATCGCGGCACCTTTCTCTACTACGTGCAGCAACTCGGGGTCGGAATGTGGCCGTGGGCGGGCGCATTGCCCGTGGCCTTGGCGTGGCTGACGTTCTCGAATCGTTCGAGCCTGGCGCGGCTCGCGCCGCAGCCAGACGTCGCCGAAAGTTGGACGAGTTGCGCTAGCTCGTCCGGTAATCTCGTCGGCTCGTACGGCTCAAAGCTCGGCTGCTGGGCCGGCTGCTGGGCGATTGTCGGGTTCACCTTCTTCTCTCTCGTATCGACCAAATTCCACCACTACATCCTCCCGGTCGTGCCCGCCCTCGCATTGGTCTTCGCCTTTTGGATCGATGACCTTCTGGCTGGACGGATTCCACGAGCGCACCTGCTGGTCAGCCTTGTCTTGCTCTTCTTCACGACGGCCGACCTGGCCGGCGCCCAGGAAAAGCTCGTTCATCTATTCGTCTACCGCTACGACCGGCCATGGCCGAAGGAAGAGCCGTACCTCGTCGACTTCACCCAACATCTGGCAGTGTTTGGCTCGCTCGCGACCGTTGCCTTCGCCGGCCTTCTCTCGCGACGACTGCGCATGCCAATGGCAGCGATGTTCGGCTTGCTCGCCATTGCCTTCACTGTCTTCGTTGCCGACGTGGTGATCGTTGCTGTCGCTCCTCACTGGGGGCAGCGTGCTCTCCACGCTGCCTACTACCGCGAACGGCGAATTCGTGGAGTAGACATCTTCTATGCTGGGGTGGCCGAGGTGGTGGACGACTGGAGAACCGAGAAGGATCTCGACGTACCTTGCTTTGTGCCAAAGACGCTCGGGGTGGGTGACCCCATGTTCGTGCGATACGAGGTCTTGAATGATAGTGGAAGCAGTGGCCTGGCAGACGATGCCAGCGCTCGCCAAGGAGAGCTGACTGGTGCTGTCTCCAGCATCGGGGAGAATCGTTTCTCGATCCGAGTGCTACCCGCTGAACGCGTCAAGCTCGAGCCTTTGCTCCGCCAGGCAGGGCTCGCCAGCAGCCGATTGACCGCGCCTCCCGGCGCCAGCAGCGCGACTGCCGCCGCCTCGGATCACTCGGATCACTCGGATCAGGCCGGCGGTCTTCCTGGACTCTCATCAGGGAAGGGCATGCCCTCGACTGGCAAGTCTCTTCCGTTCCGCCGTCGTTTGTCCGTCAATGCCGAGCGGATGATTGCCTGGCAGCTCAATTGGCGAGGAGAGAACTTCTATTCCGGTGGAGAGGTGTACGACCACCTCAACGAAGACGCCCGGACGGTGTTCGTCGATCTCGACAACAAGAAGTTCCTCGCATATCTCAATGGCCCGGGGCGGGTCGGACGTGCCAGGAGGTTCTGGATAGTGACCGAGAAGCCTCGTCTCGAGAAACTGAAAGGCATTCTACCGACGGCGAAGGCGACGGAGACTCTCCGTATCGAGGACAATTCCTGCAACAAGTACGGCCTGGCGAGCTTCGTCCTCGATTGAAGGGCTGCATGGAAAGGGTTCCCTTTTCTCGACGGCATTCAACCAAGCCAAGCAAGGCACGGATCGTGCTCGTACTCACGATGAATGATCCATCTACTCCCGCTCGGTTCCGTTGCCGCGGAGAGTCTGTGGACTGCGGCAAGAACCGTTCGTGCGCTGTTCGGTTGTCACTGCGAGATTCTCCCCGAAGTGGCATTGCCAGCCTTTGCCTATCGCCCTGGCCGGCAGCAGTACGATGCCGATGAGCTGCTCGATTTCCTGTTCGACCGGCTACCGATGGGCGTGCTCCGGCTGGTCGGTTTGACCGAGGCCGACCTCTTCGCCGAAGGGCGGAATTTCGTGTTCGGCTACGCTCATCTTCGCGACCGAGTGGCAGTGTGCTCGCTGACTCGCCTTCACGAGCGCTACTGGAGACGGCCCAACAACGACGAGCTGATGCGTTCGCGGCTCGACAAGGCGCTCGCGCACGAGCTTGGCCACACCTTTCACGTTCCCCACTGCGACAACGACAAGTGCGTCATGCACCAGGTCGAATTCTTGTGGCAACTCGACGAGCTATGTCCGCTCTATTGCGACTACTGTCTGCGGCGCACGCAGACCGTGGCGAGCAGGCCACCGAGCCATCCGAGAGTGCTGTTCGAGCTGGCCGGCTCGTACATGAGACGAAAACGCTTCGAGCAAGCAGCTGCGACCTATGCTGCCGCGGCAGCCTCCGACCCCCGCAATTCCGCCTACCACAACGACTTGGGGGTGGCCTTGTTGGCAGCCGGCGACAAGGCCGGCGCCGCGCGGGCGCTGCGCCGATCCATCGAGCTGTCGCCCGAGACTGCCCATCCCTACTACAACCTTGGCATCATCAGCTACGAAGAGCACGACTTCGTTGCAGCCGATCGCTATTTCTCCGAGGCGCTGCAACGCGATGACGACCCGCGGACGGGCGCCCGCTATCTCGGCGTGCTCCACCAGGACTATTTCGGAGACGCCGAGCGAGCTCGCCACTACCTGCGCACCTGCGTCAGCCTCGGAGGTGGAGACAGCGACGTACGGCGCCGTCTCACTGTCCTCGAAACGTCCCGGCTGCTCGGCAACCGAGACAGCGACAGCTAGAGCGCCGACCGGCTTGACTCCCGTCGGCAGACTCGCGGCGGGGACGCATCCACTGCGTCGCTCGTCGGTCACATACCGAGAGTATGCTCCCTCCTCGCTCCTTGCGGCTGCATCCCCGGCGCTTCGTCTGCCTCGGTCCGTCAAGCCGGTCGGCGCTCTAGCGCGCCTGATCCGAACGGTCTGCCTCGGTCCGTCAAGCCGATCGGCGCTCTAGCGCACCTGATCCGGCGCTAGCGCGTTACTGGCGTATCCCTTCCCTTTTTACGGCGGAATCGAGGTTGTTGTACCCTTGGCGGGTGGATAGCCAGTGGTCAGTCAAGACGATGCTCGCCTTTGCCCGCCAGAAGCTCGCTGCCCAGCAGACACCGAGTCCTCACCTCGAGGCCGAGGTGCTTCTTGCCCATGTCCTCGACTGTCCTCGATTGGCACTGCTTGCCGATCCCAACCGTCCGCTGCTGGCAGGTGAGCTGGCGAGGTACCATGAGTTGCTGGACAGACGGTTGGGCGGAGAGCCAGTGGCGTACCTGGTTGGCGGGAAGGAGTTCTGGTCGCTCTGGCTCGGCATCGACCACCGCGTTCTCATTCCGCGGGCCGACACCGAGACGCTCGTCGAAGTTGCGCTGCGCCATCTCCGCGCGCACTGTAACCCCAGCCCCCGAATCGTCGACGTGGGGACAGGCAGCGGAGCAGTCGCAATCGCGCTGGCTCGGGAGATTCGCGGAGCTTTCGTCATCGCGACCGACTCCAGCGCCGATGCCCTTGCCGTTGCCCGCCGTAACGTCGATCGCCACGGTCTGGGATCCCGAATCGCCCTGGTGCGAGCCGATCTCGTTCGACCATTCGCCACCAACGGCAGCGGCAGCGACAGCGGCAACGGCAACGGCAACGGCAGCGGCAGCGGCAGCGGTCGCGGTCACGAGCCGCACGTTGACCTGGTCGTTTCCAATCCTCCTTACGTGCCGACCGGCGAGCTTCCGACCTTGCCGCTTTCCGTATCCCGAGAGCCACGCCAAGCGCTCGATGGTGGAACAGACGGTCTGGATGTCATAAGAAGGTTGGTTCCCGCAGCCGCTGCCCTGCTGCGAACGGGTGGAGCACTGGCCATCGAGCATGGCTGGGAGCAGGGGGCCAGCGTTGTCGAGGTCTTTCGTCAAGCCGGCTTCGCCGACGCAAGCACTACCCGTGATCTCGGCGGACGCGACAGAGTGACGAGCGGATGTCGAGCCTAGCCTAGCACCAATGCCAGCCTCCTTATTCTAGTTTGCGCCCGACCTGCTGGCAGTGCGCGACCGAACCAAGGATGTGGCACGCAGCAATCGCAGGAGAGGCGGCGAGACGTTTCCGCGGAAACGTCTGGACCGCCGTCGATCTCGCAGCGGCCCGATGCGGTCGCCGGGTTCTTCAGCACTTCGGCGTCGACATGGATCACGACCAAGTTCCGCTCTGGGGCAGGCCGACCGCCTTCGATTGCCGCCGTCAGAGAACGGTCGGCCATCAGCACCAGCGCACTACCAGCGGAGTCCCAGCCCCTATCGCCGCCGGAGGGTGTGAACAAAAGCCGTTGGTTGTGCTGTTCCCTGTGCCTAGTCCCTAGTTCCTTGTTCCATTCCTCTTTCGAGGTGCTATTCTCGCCGCAGCAATCGGCGGCGCGACGGTGACATGGCACTCCAATGAATGGCC
>JAZDLZ010000250.1:0-7805 GCA_043801535.1 Pseudomonadota bacterium | reverse complement strand
CGCGCTCCATCGCCTTGGCTGCCGGCAGCATACGCGCTGAGAGAGCTGGTGGCCATCTCGACGATGTGCTGCAGCTCGTCTGGGTCGTTGGCAAACTGGCTCATGTCAGGCAGAATCGCCAAGGTGAGGGGATTGCCGGACTCACGGCCGGGAGTCCAGACCATGACGTCGGTCGTGTCGTGGTAGCGCTTGGCCTTGGCCGCATCTGCCTCGGACCAGTCTTGCGGGGGCGACGGCCAGTCGTCGCCAAGTCGGGCAAGGTCGTTGGCGCCATCGACCACTATCGAGGGAATGCCCGACAGAGCTGATTCCTCCACGAGCCGGCGCAAGAGAACGGTCTTGCCGGCGCCTGCCCCGCCGAGCGCCGCAACGTGCTCGCCGAGCGCCCGTACTGGTAGCAGGATTTCGTCGAGGAGCCTGCCGCCGACGATCTGGCGTCCAACGGGAATCGCGGCGTCCGGGATCGGGGCGGCGGGAATCGCGGCGGCGGAGGTTGCGGCGTCCGGGGTTGCGGCGGCGGGAATCGCGGCGATGGGGGTCGCGGCGATGGGGGTCGCGGTATCGGTGGTCGAGGTTGGGGGAATCGTCCCACCGCAACTGGCTGTCACGGATACGGCACCATCGGCAGTGCTCGCCTGGCCTGGCGTGGTAGCTCCGGCAAACAGCCATTCGACAGTCGAGGCGAACGCGGACAATCTCGATACTGGCTTTGTCATCTGGAGCCAGGCGGCAAAGCCAGGCTCTGCCTGGAATTGCTGGCGCATTTCCCGAGCAGCAAGGATCGTTCGTCGTTCAGTGGAGGAGAGGGAGACGAAGGCACCCCCTGCTGCCCGGAATACGTTGGTGAGCTCGGCTGACTTGGGTCCGCTCGGTGGGTCTTGGCTGCGCACCACCACGAGGCGGCGAAACTCGAGATGACGATCGATACCCGAGATTGTCATGGCCGCGTTCAGGCGCGCCTGGTAGGCAATTGCATTCGACTGCTCGATCACCCGCAGGCAAAGGTGACGCTCGCGATCGTTGTCGCAGGCGAAGACGAGCTGGATGCGGGCGTGCAGGGGCGGGTACTTCTTGGAGTAGGGGAACGCCTCTTCGTCGTCGACTCGAACGTCGATGCCATCGACGCAAGGGTTTTCGGCGACGATGGACTGGCACGCATAGAGGACGAGATCGCCTGTCCGTTCTTCGTCGGTCGGGTCGTCGAGGAGAAAGCTCTGTCCCTGGAAGCGCGACAATTCCTGGTCGTACCGGGTGGGCAGGGCTGTCACTGCGAGCTTGTCGGCGAGTGTCTGTGCCGGAGCGAATGTCGAGAGCTCTTCGACTTGGCCTTTCTCCAGGCAGCGGCGCCGGTGCGATTCGCAGCGCTTGAGGAGCTCCCTTGGCAGAAGATGGACTGCGCCGTCGAACGCCGCCGGCGAGAATGGCCAAGTAGGGTGGGGTGGACTGAATCCTGCGGCTGCATAGGCCTCGGCGAGCCGGCGTTCGACCAGCGCCTCGGCCAGGTCTCTGCGCGAGATTGGTGTAAGGTGGACTGGCGATTCGTACCGGTCGGTGGCCGTTTGCAGGGCCGTCTCCTTCAGGTTCTTCCAGGTCGCCTCGATGCAGGAGACGAGGATCACGGTGCGACGGGTGGCGTCGCGCAGCTCCATCAGACCCCGCCCGATACCTTCGAGAATGCCGAGCGACACGTGTTGCTTGGCCCGTTGCTGTTCGGTGACGGCCGGAGCTCGGGCGAGGACGTTGTGCTCGGTCACGAAGGCGTCCAGTTGATCGAGGGCAAGGAGGGTCGGACCACGCAGGCTCAACAGCCAGGAGAGACCGCGGACGACGTCTTGCGGGCTCGTGTGCCGCAGGTGGAACCCGTACTTGTCCATTTCGTCGTCGCCAATGCCGTGTCCTTGAAGCCAACCGTAGCCGAGGTTGGAGAGGTCCCACTCGTCGGACGCGAGCAAGACCAGTGCTCGCAACACATCCTGGTGTCGCAGTATCTCCGAACGATGATGGCGCCCGACCGCCCTGACGAGACGATCCATTCTGATGGCAAGAGTGGGCGGCCGCAGGCGGGCCAGCGCGGCGGCGTCGAGGTTGTCTTCGGGTGCAGCGTAGCTGCGGATCAGATGCTCCAGGAGCAATTGGTACTGGACCACGCCTCCGGTGGCGGGCTTTTGCAGCGAGTCGAGGAAACCGAGAAGCGTGGTCGACCAGAAGTCCCGGATATCGGTGAGATCGACGAAAACGAAAGCGGCTTCGCGAGCCATGACTTCGCGGCGCAGGGCGGCAATCAGGTACGTCTTGCCAGCACCGGCCGAACCCATGGCCACCAGCCCGAGTGGTGATCCGTTGTCTTCCGTTTTGGCAAGAGAATCCAGACGTTCGAGGATTGCCCGGCGAACGTGCTGTTGGAGTAGCTGAACATCGAATCGTGGCTCACGCCAGACTGCGTCGGTGTGGGTCGTCCACTGGAAGTCGACCGCCGAGAGGGCCTGCAATGATTCCATGATGGCTGCCTCGCCACTGTTATCTGGCAACGTAGATGACATGTCGTTTCTCGCCAGCGACGTCGACCGCCGCCTCGTCATCTTCCGCACCGCGTTCGGCTGGATTGTCGAGGCGATAGAGGAACAGGTCACCTTCCTGCTGCAGTTGGAGCAGAGCTGCGTCCACGCGGGAACGGTCGTCCTCGGCTAGCAGGCGGCGCAGCTCGCTGAGACGAACTCGCTCGTTCAGCTGTCCACCGCTGGCCTGAAGATAGGCGGCTCGGATATGCTGGGAAAGCGCCGGCGAGCCCTCGGAGCCTGGGCGATCGCCGCTCGGGTCGATGGGTGGTGTGGCGGACGGGGTGACAGCGCAGAGCAACTCCGACAGCGGAACACCGTACTGCTCAACGTATGTCTTGAGCTTCGCCAGGAGCGCACCAAGCACCGGTACCGCGTACTTCGACTGCATGATGTCGCTGTCGAGGTAGGAGGCTGCCTGGTCCCAGGCCTTGTCTGTGAGCACGAGATGGTTCGCTCGACCTCGTCGTTCGAGCTCCACCAGCCCGGCCTGGACTAGGGGCTGGCACTCGGCGCCGCTGAAGTCGGGCTTGATCTTCGAGAGTGCTGGCTGCTCCCCAGTGAAAAGCAGGTTCCATAGCACCAGCGCCTGCTTGGGCGTTAGCTTCGTCTTATCGGTCACCTTGGCAATCCTCCGAGGACCTTGCTGATTCTACTGTCCGGTAGAGGTTCATCGAGTGGGTCGCGGTTGCGCTGATCTCGGCACCTATCGTACTTGCTCCTGGTAGCTTGTCTACCGGCACCGAGCATTTCGCTGAGGCTACTACCGTGCCCCGCGGCGTGCGTCGCTTTTCGGCATTGGTGCTTGCTGGCGCGATTGACGTCTTCCGCGAGCTGGGGCTTGGTCTCGCCACATTGTTCCGGCTTGGGCATGCTGTCCATGGACAGCAGACCCCAGCAGCTACCAGGAGGGTAAAATGTGGCCCTTGGTGTTGATGGCAGGATGCCCGCTATGTAGGTGTATCTAATCAGGATCGCCAGCTCTTCCCAGCACGCAATGGCATTGCCGAGCGCTGGCAAAGAGATTGCTAGGGCGGATAGTAGGTGACAGAGAAGACTGCCCTATCAACACAGGGATGCGAATCGGGTGCACGAGCCCAAGGAAGGAGTTGCAGATGAAGAGGACTTGCTTGGTTGTCGGACTGTTTCTCGTTGGGGCATGTAGCCCAGCTAGTGACGTGATCATGAACCCCGTTACTGGCGTTGTGTACGATCAGGACGGCGTACCAATGGCCGGTGCCTACGCCATGGCCGCTGTGCAGGGCATCCAGGCGGTGACCGACGCCGATGGCGAATTCGTCTTGGATGGGCTCGAGAAGGAGGGGATGGTTGTCCTGAGTTTTGCTGCCGAAGGGTATGTCACAGCATATCAGAAGATCGATCTTGCTGGTTCTCGTCGAGTGTTCAAGTACTTGACGCTCGCATCGCAGGGTGAGCCAGCGGAAGGCTCGACAAGAAAGAGAGGTAGCGCAGCCGCTGCCGGCGGAACTACCTATTTCGATCCGTTGAAGCCGGAGGTGTTCCCGTACGAGCTGGTAACGTCCGATGGCACATCTCTCGCCAGCGCAGGAATGATCTCGAGCGGATCGTCCACCAGCTATACGTTCTCAGTGTCGGACAAGCTGCAGTTTCCCGACTATGCGGAGTATCTGTTCTGGATCTACGACGAGAATCCGAGCTCGCCCAGCTACGGCGCCTGGGTCTTGAAAGACCAGCCCAAGCTCAACGCCAAGTCGCGCAGCTTTCAGGCGTACCGAAACAACTCCCGCATGAATTCGGAGCTCTTCAGTCCGGCAGGGAACATCGACCGCTGCACGACCAACGCATGCCGCTGCCAGATCGACCGCAGCTACTGCGATCCACCACCCCCACCCCCTCCGGCGACCGTGACCGGCGTTGTGATCGACGCCCACGGCAACGTTCGTGGTCCATCACCGGAATACTCGGTCCAAGTGCGCGCCACCGGATCGTGGGGATGGGGTAGGAACGAGGGCACTGACAGCAACGGGCGATACCGGATCTCCATTCCAGGATTCAACGAAGACCGGCGGCAGACCAGGCCTACCACGATCGACGTTGTCTGGAACGAAGCTCGTCTGCCGTACCAGCGGCTGGCGCGCAACGATGCCAATGGCTGGGGGCCAGTCTATCGGCAGTTCCCTCTCGGTCAGGAAACCACGGTCGACTTCCAGTTCTGTTTGATCGTCGACGCTGCCTGCGACGTGACCGATTTCTGCTGCGACGGCGCCGAGTGCATGGAAGGTCGGTGCGTGCCGTCGTGCAGACCGGGCGACCGAGACCTTTGCGACGGCAAAGACAATGACTGCGACGGCAAGGTGGACGAGGACGAGCAGACCCGGGCGTGCTCCACGGCTTGCGGCGGAGGAACGGAGAAGTGCATTCTTGGTGGATGGAGCGGCTGCGACGCGCGTCAGCCGAGAGTCGAGGTCTGCAATGGTTGGGACGAGGACTGCGACCAGGTTTCCGACAATGGTCTCGAGTGCAGCGGCCGAACCGACGTGGAGAACGAGTGCACAGTGGGCACCGACTGCGACAGCGAGCTGGATGACGACCTTTGCAGAGACGACAAGATCGAGTGCAGCACCGAAGGCAAGGCTGTTTGCCCCAACAAGATCCCCAGCCCTGCCGACAAGTATGTCGAGAAGTGCAATGCGCTCGATGATGATTGCGACGGCGATACGGACGAGAACTACACCGACTTGGGTGCCGAGTGCACCGTCGGCGTTGGCGAGTGCGCTAGGAAAGGCACCAAGGTGTGCAAGAAAGACGGCACCGGCACCGAGTGCAGCGCCGTGGCTGGCCAACCTGGCACCGAAGTCTGCGACAACAAGGACAACAACTGCGACGGAAAGGTGGACGAGAGCCTGTCGCGAGGATGCAGTAGCTGTGGGAGTGGAACCGAGTATTGCAGTGCTGGCAAATGGGTAGGATGCAATGCGCCAACCACTGCCAGCGAGGACTGCTATGTTTGCGGCTCCGGCAAGAACTCCTGCAAGAACGGTGTCTGGAGCGGCTGCAATGCGCCTCGCACGGCGACCGCGAGCTGTTCGATCTGTGGCCCGGGATCGACGTCGTGCACCGACGGCGTCTGGACGACCTGTGACGCTCCCACGACTGCGACCGAGAGCTGCTCGATCTGCGGCCCGGGATCGAAGACCTGCACCGACGGCTACTGGGGCTCCTGCGATGCTCCCACCAGCGCGACCGAGAGCTGCTCGATCAGCTGCGGGGATGACGTCACCTCAGACGGCAGCAAGACGTGCTCGAACGGCAGTTGGTCTTCCTGCAGCGCTACCTGCCCATCCGGCGACTAGTATCGTTCGAGACGATTCCGTCATCTACCGGAAAGCCTGAAACCTCCCGGACAAGCCGATTCCGCTCTGACGTATCCCTTCCCTCTAGATTCTAGGAAGGGAGCTCCGGCGGCTCTGGTTGGTGCTGCTCGAGCGGGAGCGCTGCGCCATCTGCGCCGCCATCTGCGCCGCCCGGGGACGATGAGCTGCTGGTGAGCGTCTCGGCGTGGTGGGACGGTGGCTGGTCGGCGAGAAGCTCGAGGGCGGCGGGCAAGGCGTCTCCTACTCGGCGGCACAGTATGACGTCGAGATCGCGCCTCACCTCGCTGGGAATGTCGTGGAGGTCCTTCTCGTTTCGCTCTGGTAGCAACACCCGTCTGACGCCGGCGCGATGGGCAGCCAGGATCTTTTCCTTGATGCCTCCGACGGCGAGGATGTTTCCCCGCAAGGTGATTTCGCCGGTCATTGCCACGTAGTGGAGGACTCGCCGGCCGGTGAGAAGCGACACCATCGCAACGAGCAGAGCTATTCCTGCCGACGGTCCGTCCTTCGGAATCGAGCCGGCAGGCACATGAACGTGGAGATCGCTGCTCTCGAAGAAGGTAGGGTCTATGCCGAGCTTCAGCGAGTGCGAGCGAACGTAGGAGAGCGCTGCCTGCGCCGACTCTTTCATCACGTTGCCGAGTTGTCCGGTGAGCACCAGGTTGCCTTTCCCGGCCATCCTGGTCACTTCGACGAAGACAATGTCGCCCCCGGTTGGCGTCCACGCCAAGGCAGTGGCAACACCGGGCTCCTCGGTGCGTTCCGCCATCTCTGGCTCGAATCGCGGCGGTCCCAGGTACTGCTCCAGGTCGCCAGGATCGATCGATGCCTTGTACGTATCACCCCCGGCGACTTTGACGGCGACACCGCGAATCAGGGAAGCTACTTCGCGCTCGAGATTGCGTACGCCTGCTTCCCTCGTGTAGCGATCGATTATCTCGGCCAGCGAATAGTCGTTGATGTACAGGTGGTCGGCGGTGACTCCGTGCTCGGCAAGTTGCTTGGGGATGAGGAACTTGCGGGCGATCGACTGTTTCTCCTGGTGAGTATAGCCGGGGAGCTCGATGACCTCGAGGCGGTCGCGCAGCGCCGGTGGGACCGGGTCTAGTTGGTTGGCAGTGCCGATGAACATCACGTGGGACAGGTCGAAAGAGACCTCGAGATAGTGGTCGGAGAACGAGTTGTTTTGCTCGGGGTCGAGAACCTCGAGGAGGGCAGCGGAGGGGTCGCCACGGAAATCGCTGCCGAGCTTGTCGAGCTCGTCGAGCATGAAGACGGGATTGCGTACCCCGGCTCGCTTGATTCCCTGGACGATCCGTCCGGGCAGGGCACCGATATAGGTGCGCCGGTGACCGCGGATCTCGGCCTCGTCACGGATCCCGCCGAGCGAAATGCGGATGAATTCGCGACCGAGAGTGTGGGCAATCGACTTTCCCAGCGAGGTCTTGCCCACGCCGGGCGGTCCGACCAGACAGAGAATCGCTCCCCGTTTGTTGGGAGCGAGCTTGCGGACTGCCAGGTACTCGATGATGCGCTTTTTTACTTTCTCCAGGTCATAGTGGTCGCCATCGAGCACCAATCTGGCTGCTCCCAAATCCAGCCTGTCCTGCGTCTCCTTGGACCACGGCAGATCTGTCAGCCACTCGACGTAGGTCCGGGTCACCGTGTATTCCGCGGAAGCCATCGGCATGGTGCGGAGTCGGGCAAGCTGCTTGCGGGCGGTCTTCTCGACGTCGGCTGGCATCGCTGCTTCGTCGATTCTCCGCTCCAGCTCGGAGTAGTCCTCACCCTCGTCGGTGAGCTCGCCCAGCTCTTCGGCGATGGCCTTGAGCTTTTGGCGCAGCACCAGCTCGCGTTGGTGACGGGAGAATTCCTCCCGCACTTGCGAGTCGAT
>JAZDLZ010000244.1:0-3530 GCA_043801535.1 Pseudomonadota bacterium | reverse complement strand
GGGCCTTGGCGATCGGCATCACGATGCCAAGGCGATTGACGACGTCGGTCTTGCCGGAGACGATGCGAGCAACCCGATAGAGCTCGCTGACCGGCATGCCATCCCCATCCTGGCCGACGACGGCAAGCCTTTCGCCGCGCGCGACTCCGAGACGTTTTGCCAGGACCTTTCCGACCACAACGTCGGCCTCGTCGGGCAGCGTGCCGATTCCTTCCAGCAGACCACCGGCTTTGGCCTCGGCGGCAACATCGACGCCAACGATCATCGCAGGCTCGGCATCGACTGGCTCTTCGCTCTTCTCGCCGGCAGCGGCGAGCACTGGCGCGTACACGCGCGCCGAGACTCTGGTGACGCGGGGAAGGGAGGAGACGGCCGTCATCGTGTCGTCGAGCGATTCGATGGTGAGATCCGGCGAGCGCTCCTCGCGCCACTGCCGGTGGTGGATCTGGACGTGTCCGACGAGCGGTCCAGTGATCGTCTTGAACATGTCCTCGTAGGTGGAGGCCATCATGCTGTTGACGAAGATGACGGTGGCTTGGCCAAGCGCGATTGCGCCCAAGGCGAGCGCCGTTCGCCGTCGATTGCGGCCCAGGTTGCGCCAGGCGATTCGGAGAGTGCTCGATCCCATTGCGGTTGTCTTGCGCGACCCCTAGCGGTTGCGTTCCAGGCGTGACAGGCTGAAGGTGTTGTCGGGAACGTCGGCGTCGAAAACCACCTCGAGATAGCGCATCTCGGTGCGCCGGCCGGGCTCCGGCTGACCGTCTTCCCCGATCGGCGTCAATACCATGCGCGACGGAATGCGCCTGCCGCCGAAGAGGCGGACATCCTCGAAAGCCATGATGCGAGCCAGACCGTTCCTGCGGTCGTAGAACATCGCCTGCAAGGGCAGTGCGCCGTCCTCGGATACCACGTATTCGATGCGCTGCCAGCGACCGACTGTCCCTTCCTTGGCACGGAGCTCGATGAGCCAGCCCGCGATCTTGTCGGCTCGTCCGACCAGACGAGAGCTGAAGTCCTTACGGAGTGACGATTCGCGGACCAGGTCGTCGTTGGTAAAGTCCGATCCCATCCACGAGCTGAGCATCATCGACGGCGGAATGCGAATCGTGCGGCTAATCTTGGGCAGGTAGTTCCACAGGTTTTTGTCGACCTTGAGGGTTGCCATACCTCGGTCCCGTGCGGGCTCCTCGATAACAACGAGCGCTTTGTCCTCGCCTTTCGTCCACATCTTCATGCGCAAGGTGTGTTTCCGTTTGGGCTTGGTTACGGAAAGCTCCACTGTCGCGACGCTACTCTTCGAACGGAACAGGTCGTCGAGCCGGCCGAGCACTTGTTCGACGTCGGGAGGTTTGGATTGGTTGGCCGGTACCCCGCGCGAGCAGAAGAAAAGGAATGCTGCTCCAAGAATCGCGGCGACCGTGGCGATTCTCGGACCGAGCAAACCTGCTCGGAGCTTTCTCGCCGAGAGAATCACTGTCAATCCATGCGGTATTCCCGCCTGGTGAACTGGGGCTGTTGCCCAATCTTGTGGCGAATCTTGAAGTCAGTGAGGCGAAGCATGGGGGTCACCACCTTCGAAAGCATTCGCTCGCCTCTCGACATTGGTCCGGTCTCGATGGCGATCTGCTCCTCCAGTTTCTTGAGCCAGGAGCTGGCTGGATCGTTCAGATAGCGGCGGCTCGCCGGAATCAGCATCATCGCTCGGTGGCTGTCAGTGCCGTACATCTGCGCCTTGTCCCGAACCCGGCTGGAAGGATGATTGCGGAGATTCTGATGTCCGGCTAGCCAATCCTCGACGACGCGGAACACCGAAGGACCCAGCCGTCTGAACTCTTCGTGGTAGCAGCGCCGCTGTATTGCTTCCATTTCGGTCGGTTCGATGCACGGATGGCGGAAACACAGAGAGAAGCCATCGTGCTTGGTGTGGTCCGCCATGGCTTCCATCGAGAGACGTCCGTCGGTCTTGAGGCGGTCGTAAAGAGGGGTGCCGTGCGCCGGTCCGTAGATCAGGAACTGGCACATCGACGGTCGCAGGCTCATCAGCTCCTCGAATTCCTCCTCGATGATGCTGGGCGTCTGGTAGTCGAAGCCGATGATCATGGAAGCGAGCACGTTGATTCCGTGCTTGTGCAGGTCGGCGAACAATTCGTCGTAGCGCCGTCCTTCCATCTTGGCGTATCCCGCCCGTTTTCCTTCGAATCCAATCCAGATCCAATCGATCCCCATCTCCACCAGCTCGCTGGCCGTGAACTGGGAGAGTGCCTTTACCGAGCTGAAGATGCTCAAGGACAGGGGGGGAAGCTGCGAGGCTCTGATCGCCTCCAGGAATTGCCGCCCGCGCCTTTCGTTGAGAAGGAAGTCCTCGTCGTTGATCCAGAAATGGTCCATTCCGGGGTGCAGCTCGCGCAGCCGCGTGATGGCGTCGAGGATTGCCTGCCCGTTGTCCAGGATCCGGATGTGCCGTCGTTTGAAGTAGTGCGAGGTGGCGCAGAAGTCGCAGCCATTGGGACAGCCCAGGCCGGCGAACACGTAGCCGATCGGGGCGATCACCGGCATGGAGAAGAGCGAGCCCTTCTGGATTATGTCCGGCTGCACCAGCGGCTCGTCGAGCGATTCGCCGAGAAGGTCGCGCATGAACGCCACGCCTTCCCCTTTGCACACGTGATCGGCAAGGGGGGCGGCGTCGCTGGCAAGGGCAGCCGTGCCGTAGCCACCGAGAACGATCTTGGTGCGGGGCGCATATCGTCGCACCGCCTCCACCATCGGCAGCATCTTGTGCTTGGTCGAGGAGACGAAGGCGATCCCGACGTAGTCGTAGTCGTGCTTCAGCTCGGCGATGAACTGCCGCATCGTCGGGTAGTGGAGCGTAGTCGTCGGTGCCTGGATATTGGCGGCAATGAAGTCGATGCCCCATTGCGTCGTCGTGGCGCGGGGGCGAAAAACCCCTTGTGCCCACAGCAGTTGGTGAGTTCCTTCGTACGATACGCCAAACCCGTCGCCAAACTGAGTTCCGAATGGCCTACAGACGCTGGTCAGGAGTACTTTCTTTTCTGTTGAGCTTTGCATGCTTTCTTCGTTGGCGCACGGGCCGTGTTTTGGGGTGAGAGCGGCTAGCCTAGCAGCTATCCCGAAGCAACACCATCAAGTACTTTCTGCCGCCAGATTTCGAGACACAGCAGTGCCCAGAGCTCGGGGGAGCGATCGCACGTTCGAGACGAGTGCTCCTCGAGGAGGCGCCGAGTGGCCATGGTCGAGCCAAGCTCTACCGACAACGAACGGGGGGAAAACAGAACGTCCTCGGCCAAGCCACCAAGCGCACCGCGAAGCCAGGCAGCCGCCGGAGTGGCAAAGCCCATCTTGGGCCTGGAAAGCACTTGCTCACTGACCAGGCCGCGGGCAGCTGTGCGGAGTATCGCCTTGCCCACACTTCCGTCGATTTTCCATTCGTCAGGCCAGCCAGCGATTTCCTCGACCAGTAGATGGTCGAGAAGGGGAACCCGGAGCTCGAGAGCGTGCGCCATCGTGGTCTT
>JAZDLZ010000242.1:0-9178 GCA_043801535.1 Pseudomonadota bacterium | reverse complement strand
GAGACCACGCAGCTTGGCGTTGATGTCTTCCTGGCCGGTGAGCATGATTACCGGGACCTCGATGAACTCCGTCTTGCTGTTCTTGAGACTCAAGAACTTGAAGCCGTCGATCCCCGGCATGACGACGTCGCACAGAACCAGATCCACTTGGTTGGCGAGGAGGAGTCTGAATCCCTCCAATCCGTCGGCGGCAGTCAGGAACTGGCTGAACACACCTGCCTGTTCGAGAGTACGGGCGACGTGATTACGCACTGCATCCGAGTCATCGATAATCAGCACAGTCCGCTTGGATTGTGTCGTCATTTCGGACATGGCATCTGGTCCACAAGCATGCACCGAGCCAACCACCGCCTACACGGCTTTCTAGTCTACGCCTTCTCTGCCGCAAGCCCAAGGCCTGCCTCAATGTTTCGTTGTTTTTGCGGCGGCACGAGCCGCGCCTGGGTGGCGAGTGTCGAAACCCTGACGTCAGTGTCCCGACACCTGCCTGCCCCTCGCGCTTCAACCCCGCGAAATCACGCAAAAACGTCCGACTCGCAGCCTGCGGTCCGGCAATTGCATGAAGGGCAGGCATGCGCTCGCACGATAGACAACACCTATTCCTGGTTCTTGGAACACTCCTCGCTGCAGTCGCCTTCGCCAGTCCAGCCCGGGCAGATACCCAAGCCGGCTCCTATGGTGATCGCACTCTCGATGGCCGAACTCACAACTTCCTCATGCCAACTGGGGAGTTGGTTCCCGCAGGCGATGCAGTCGTGCAGGTTCACGAGCTGGGCATGTACAACAGCGTTGCTCTTGGCTTGACCGATCGGTTCGAGGTAAGCGCAGCGGTGCCCATTATCCCTCTCTTCACCATACTCCACGCTCGGATGGGGCTATTGCCGCCGTCTTCGAACCTTCGCCTGGTGGTCGGCGGCGGAGTGCTGCTGCCGTTGATTGGTGACGACGACAAAGACAGCCCGAGAGGATGGGAGGCATCTGCTACTCTTGCCTACCACACTCCCAAGATGAATCTACACGTCACCATGACCGCCCTGGGGTCAACTGGCGCGGGAGACGACACCGTGTCTGGGATTCTCACTGGCGGCGTTACTCTCAAAATCGGCCGCAAGGTAGCGCTGATGGCCGACGTGGTGAAAATCCGCGACGGCTGCGACGTGGGGAGCGCACCAGTCGTGGGGATCAAGCTCATGGGCGAGCATTTCGACACCGACCTCGGGCTGGTATTCCTCAGTTTCGACGACGAGAAAGCCGACGGCGGCAGCTTCGACGTCGCGCTTCCGGTCATCAGCATGTCATACCGCTACTAGCCACTTCCCAACTATCGAGCTATCGAGCCGCAACCTTGGCGCAGACCCGAATTCCGCCAGCCGGATTGCCATGACTGGCTGGCCAGCGGCGACGAAAAGCAATCACGCTGTCGACAGCCGTGCTGCTGAACATGCCCCCTCTGAGAACGCCAGTGCCTTCGTCCGCGGATCTGTCGACAGCCAGTGGCTCGACGTATTCCGCGGCATTGCCGGTCAGGTCGAGCACCCCGAAGATACTCTCGTCGGCGGGATAGGAGCCAACGCTGTCCGGTCCTTGCTGGCGCGAGTCGAATCCGTAGGTTTCGCCGATATTGGCGTCACGCGGCAGCAACCTGTCGCCGTGAACATAGCGGCGACCGTCGGCGCCCCGCGCTGCTCGCTCCCATTCCCGCTCGGTGCAGAGCCGCGCGCCCAGGACCCTGCCGGTGGCGCTTAGCCACTTGACATAGGCGGCGGCGTCTTCCCAAGAAACGCCGGTAACGGGCATCCGCAGCCAACTCTGACACTGATTCGTGCGCCTGGCCTTGCGGCATGACCTCGCTGACTCGTTCGCCAGCGGCTGCTTTTGCCGGCTAGCCAACTCGGCAGACTCCAATGCTTGCCTGCCATCCGGATCGCGCGACAACCTCCTCTGACGTTCGGCGGCAGGCAGGGCGGCCAGGTACTCCAAGTACTCGGCGATCGTCACCTCGTGCTTGCCAATAATGAATCCATCCACCCAGACCAAGTGCTCTGGCTCCATCCCGAGACTCTGGCGGAGCTCTTCGTCTTCTCTGGTGCCAACCAGCGACCAGCCTTCTGGCACAAAGACGAATCCCGGCGGCAGCGCGGCCGCGTCCAGCATGGTCACCTTCAACCCGAGGTGCTGGCCTCTGGCCAGTAGCACGGGATGGAAGCTCTCCGCAAACTGCGCCGCTCGCGAAACGAGCACGTACGAGCCCGGCTGCAGCTCGAGACGTGCCGTGCCGTTGCTATCCACCGCCAACGCTCTGCCAGCGTCTCTTCTGAATCGCCCCATTTCGTCGCCGGTGACACGGTGAATCGCTAGCTGGGCAAGAGTCGGCTCGACGGAGACTTCGAGCTGCGCCGGAGCTTCCAGCGCCGAGCGGCACCGGCGATCGTCGTCGAATGCCTCCAGCCGACTCGACAACTCCTTGGCCAGCCTGACGTTTCCCCTCTCTTCGGCAGCGAGCAGCCAATGGTATGCCAGGTCGGCGGCCAGGGTTCGCACAGCGCCGCTCTTGGGCTCGCGGCCGAGAGCACTGTCCAATGCCTCGCTGGCCTCCCCATAACACCTGAGCGCAGCCGCCCCCAGCTCCAACGACTCGTCGAATCGTTCGTTTCCAGCCGTGCGATCGCCGACGTCGAACCGCTCGAACGCGTCCCGTCTCGATGCCCTGGCTTGACCTACGAGCGACTCGGCCTGGGCCAGCAGTGCTCTGGTCTGGCTGACGCGCGTGGTGACGAATCGCGCATCAACGGCTTCCTCGCGAGAACGGGCAAACGCTAGCGAAGCGAAAAACGCGGCGAGCACCAACGCTGGCGCCCCGGCCTGGAGCAGCCACCGCCTGACCGTGGCTCGGCGGGCAGCAGCCTCGCTGGCAGCGACAAGCTCGTGCTCCACTTCGCCGAGCTGCGAGGCGGCGAGTTGTCTTGCTTCCGCCAGCCGGCGGCCGGTCATCAGTGCTTCGGTCGCTCGACCGAGCCTGACCCACTCGGCGGCAGCTCGGCGAAGCCGCTGGCCCACTACCCGTACTGCCTCTTCTTCCTCTAGCCACTGCCGCAACGCCGGCCAGCCAGTGATGAGCGCTTCGTGGGCGATCTCGTAGGCTGGTCCTCGCTCTCCCTCCGACGCGACGACGAGCCGCCCCTCTACCAAGGAATCGAGTGCCTGCCTGGCAGTGGCATGGTTCTGCGCTACGTGGAACAGATCGCCCTCTTCTCGCCTGCCGCGAGTGCCTTCCACGGTGACGAGCTCCAAGAGCATGCGACGAGCATCCAGGCGCTGCTCTACTGGTAGCTCTGCGAGGACTGTGTCCGCGTGCGCCGCCAGCGCGCCCTTGATGCCTCCCATGCTGTCGAGGGCCTGGATTTGCAGCGTTCGACTGTCGCGATCGCGCACCTCCCACAATGCCGACAAGGCAAACTGAAGCAGCGGCAGCGCGCCTGGACCGGTGCCTGCTGCCAGCCAGTCAGCCAGATCGTCTCCCCTTACCTCGAACCCCCGCAGCTCGGCCGGTTTCACTACTGCCTCTCTCAGTCCGTCGCTCGTCAGTGGTCCGAGAACGTAGGTCGCTCGCAGCGTCTGAAAACGCAATCCCTCGCCCAACTCTTCCAGTCGCCAAAGATAATCGGACCGCAGGGTGGCCAGCACCCGCACCATCGGCATGGCGCTGGCAAGCTCGGCGAGAACACGGAGAAAACGCTCCCGCTGCACCTCGTCAGCAAGGGTCCACAGCTCCTCGAGTTGGTCGACAATGACGAGCAGGCGTCTGTCATCCTGCTGCCTGGCTTGGAGAGTCTGCCCGAGACGCTCTGGGCGAGTGGCAATACTGTCGAACAGCTCTGATTCGGCAATGCCAAGCGCCGGTCCGAGCGCCTGGGCAGCGTTCTCGAGCGGCCACTGGCCAGGTACCAGAATGGCGACCCGCCACGAGCCAGCTCCGAGCGCGCCCGCTGCCACCCGAGGCACGATTCCCGCGCGAGCCAGCGACGACTTTCCCGCTCCAGAAGCGCCGGCGATGAGGACCAGCGGCGCCGCCTGCAGCTCCGCCAGCACTGCTCGCGTCTCTGCCTCGCGTCCGAAAAAGAACGGACTCTCTTCCGGGCCGAATGGCAAAAGGCCCCGGTACGGATTGGCGTCCTGGTCACCATTCCCGCCCGTTCCGTCGCCCGTTCCGTCGCCCGTTCGATTGCCTGTTCCATTGCCTGGCCGAACAGCCCGCAAGAACTGCCGGGCAGTCTCCTGCTCCGCGAGCCGTTCAAAGATGTCCCGCAGCTCTGCCGCGCTCGGCCTTCTCTCTGGCAGTATGCCAAGGCAGCGATCGACTGCATCGGCCAAGTGGATCGGAGCTGCCGGCACCAATAGAAACACCGGGCGAATGGCCTGCGAAAGGACCTTGCCTCGCAGCTCCTCCAGGTTTGCAGCCGTATAGGGCAAGCGTCCTACCAAGAGCTCGTAGAGGAGGACTCCCAACGAATAGACATCGGAGGCCTCTCCAGCGGGATCACCCTGCCAGACCTCGGGTGCCAGATAGAGCGGAGTTCCGACCAACACCTTGGCAGGGGTGGACCAGAGCTCGCGCTCTCCCCACGATCCGGAAGTCGCTTCCGCCGAAGCCCCGGCCGTGGATTGCGCCGCCTCCCCGAACCATAGCCCGCTGCCTGCGAGCGGCGGAGCGCTCCACTCCAGCTCGTCTTGCAGCTTGGCCAGTCCAAAGTCGAGAATCTTTACGGTGCCATCGTCGATAACAAAGACATTGCCCGGTTTGATGTCCCGGTGAAGAATGCCGACCGAGTGGGCTGCCGCCAGACCGCGAGCCAGCTCGATCCCGATCGTCCGTACTCGATCCGGGGCGACCGGTCTCGCCACCTCGGCGAGGCTCCTCCCACTCAGCAACTCGGTGACCAGATACGGGTAGCCGTCGATCTCACCCGCTTGATGAACCGTCAAGACATTGGGATGCCGCAGGCGCGCCACGGCCCGCGCCTCTACCTTGAAGCGCAGTCTCGCTCGTTCGGACGTTGCCGCCTTGTAGGCAAACTTCAGTGCCACTGGCCGGTCCAGCAGCGTGTCCCAGGCCAGCCAGACCTGTCCCATCCCACCTTCTCCGAGCAAACGCTCGATCCGGAACTCGCCAACCAACTTTGGCGGCTTGAACTGCTCGCGTGGCAATTACCTGCTCTCCGTTCGACAGGTTACCACGGACCTGGGCTATCATGGGCAGGTGGACACGAGGTGCGGCACCGGACTCGAGCCTGTCTGGCCGACAGAGATCGACGAATACCGTCTTATCCGTCCACTCGGCAATGCTCCTGTCCCCCGCGCGTTTCTCGCCCACGACCGGCGGCTCGATCGACCGGTTGTCCTGCGTCTGGTGAGACCGTTGGTTGCCTGGCACTCGACCGATGCCGAGCGCATGGTTGGAGCGCGGGCACTGGCGCGCATTCAGCATCCCCATCTTTGTCGAATCCACCGCGTGAGAGAAGGCAAGTGCCCTTATGTTGTCTCGGACTACCTCCGAGGCCAGCCGCTCAGCTCGAGCGAGCTGCCAATGGAGCCCGCCCGAGCGCTGGCCATTGGTCGGGCTCTCGCCGATGCCGTCGTCGCCCTGCACGCGGCCGGCGTAACCCACGGCTACATCAATTCCGAATCGGTAATCCTCGGCGCCGACAACGCGCCATACCTCACTGGCATCACCAAGGCACGGGCGTTCGCCAAACCACATGGCGCTGCTGCGCGCCGGACCGACGTCAGAGCGCTGCTGCTCCTGCTGGCGCAACTGGTTACCGAAAACCAGCGCTCACAGGTGCTGGGCAGGTGGGCACGATCGGTTGCCGATCCCGATGCTTTCCTACCGACCGCCGAAGAGCTGCGCAGCGAGCTCGAAATCCTGTCTCGTCCCTCGCCGCTCGGCAACGCCGAGCTAGCAGCAGGACCGACCAATCCCTATCGGGGGCTGCGGTCTTTCGATTCCGAGCACCGGGCCTTGTTCTTCGGCCGGCAAACCGAAGTAGAAGCGCTGCTCGAACGACTCAGTGTCGAACCGTGGGTGGTGGTTGCCGGACGATCTGGCACCGGCAAGTCGTCTCTGGTCAAGGCTGGCCTGGCGCCGGCAATCGCTGCTGGTCAGCTCGGCGAGCAACCTCGCTGGGATATTGCGTCGATGGTGCCCGGAATACGCCCGATCGAGGCGCTCGCCACCGTGCTGGCACCAATCTACTCGACGAACCCCGAGCAACTGGCGCACGCCATGCGCCAAAGACCACTCTTGCCCGTCCTGCTGGCGCGCAAGCGGGCCGGCGCAGGTCTGCTCCTTCTCGTCGATCAATTCGAAGAGCTCGCCACCATCACCGATCCGGCCGAGCGCATGCTCTTCCTGACCGTGCTCTCTCGATTCGGAACCTTGATCCCGGGAGTGCGGACTGTCATCGCCATGCGCAGCGACTATCTGGCCCGGCTCACCGAAATCCAACCCATCGGCAATCAGCTGATTCGAGCCACGTTCCTCTTGCCGCCCATGACGGAGCAGGGAATGTGGCAGGCAGCCACTGCGCCCGCCCGCGCCTACGGTTACGAATTCGCAAGCCAGTCGATAGTCGAATCGCTGATAAAGGAAGCCAAGAGCTCGGAGGCAGGGCTCGCCCTGCTCTCTTTCGCCCTCGCCCAACTCTGGGAGGCCAGGGATCCCAAGAAAAACACCATTCCGACTGACGCCCTCGATCGTCTCGGCGGGCTGGCCGGTGCCCTGGCCAGGCATGCCGACATCGTGCTCTCCGCACTGCACCCTTCCGAGCGCCGAGAGGCAAGGCGACTCTTGCTCTCGCTGGTTACTCGCGAGGAAACCCGCGGCCGCCGGCTGGAGACCGAAATCGTCAATCCGGATAGCCCATACTCACGCAAAGTCCTCGATGCCTTGGTCAACGGTCGATTGGTAGTTGCCGGCGAGAGCGCGACAACCTCCGGCAGTGCCGATGGCCGGGCCGCATCTCCGCCGGCGACATCCTACGAGCTGGCACACGAAGCCCTCATCAACGTCTGGCCGCGCCTCCGCGCGTGGCTCGACGAGGCCTCCGATGCCCGCATGGCAGCGACTCGACTCGTCACCACCGCCAAGGACTGGGACCATCTCGGCAGAGGCAACGAAGGACTGTACGGTCCGCGGCAGCTCGCCGACCTCGACGCATCCGGGGCGCTGGAACAACTAGAGCACCGATCGGTTTGCCGGACCGAGGCAGACGAAGCCGCCGGGGGCGTAGCCGCAAGGAGCGAGGAGGGCGCATACTCTCGGTATGTAACCAACGAGCGACGCAGCGGATGCGTCCCCGCCGCGAGTCTGCCGACGGGAGGCAAACCGTTCGGTGCTCTAGAGACGGGCAGCGCCGCCGCGCGAAACGACGACCTCGGGATCGTCGCCGCCTTTCTCGCCGCGAGCAGACGATCGGTCCGGGTGCGACACGGGCTGCGAATGGCTGCCATGGTGATCGCACCTTTGCTGGCGTCGCTGCTCGCCCTGTCCGTTACTGGCGCCCAGCGACTCCACCATCGGGCGCTCGTCGACGGAGTCATCAACGATGCCGTAGTCGCCATCTCGATCGCGAGCACCAAGGATCGCGAGTCGGCCGATCTTCGGGCCGCGGCCATCAGACACTTCGAGCAGAGCGATGCTCTTCGAGGCGAATCCCTCTGGCAACAGGCGCACGAGCTGGCAGAGAGCACGGAAGCCGAACGAACGCGTGCCCGAAGGCTGCTCGATCGCGCCTTGGCCCACGATCCGCGCCATCGCACCGCACGCCGACTGATCGCTGACTTGACCCTTGCCAGCCTGGTCGCTGCCGACGAGCAGCACGACTCCGTGCTCGCTGCCACTCTGCGTTCTCGTCTCGAGCTCTATGACGACGACGGCTCTCGGCGGGCGCAACTGTCGAGGACGGGCAGCATCACGATCGCCAGCACCCCGCCTGCGAACCTGACCCTGCTCGAATACCAGAAGAACAGCACGGGCCGGCTGGAAGCGGAAAGACCGCGATCGCTCGGTTCGTCTCCGACAACCGTCAAGCTCGCGCCTGGCTCCTATCTCGTGGTGGCAAAGCGACACGGCTACCTGGCCACCAACTACCCGCTCAAGGTCAAGCCCGACGAAGAGCTGCAGCTCGAGATACTCCTGCCACGAAACGACGAAGCACCCGACGGTTATGCCTTCGTGCCGGCTGGCAGGTCTATCTACGGCAGCGAGAGCAGCGAGGCCGTGCGACGCTACGTACGCGCTCAGCCAGCACACGAAGTCGATCTACCGGCATTCCTGATCGGACGCACCGAAGTAACCTGCGGCGACTACCTGCAATACCTCCGCGCCATCCCTCTCGCCGAAAGAAACACTTACCTGATTGGCGGGCTCTCCTTCACTACTGGCGGGAAAGCCCAGATATACGCCGAAGGCCACACAGTCGTCGAGGGCGAGCTTCTCTGCCAGAAGGCAGGGAAGCAGTGCCGTGACTGGCTGCGGCTCCCGATTCGCGGCGCCAGCAGAGACGACGCAGCAGCCTACGCAGCCTGGCTGGCCAAGTCCGGCAAGCTCCCTGGTGCTCGTCTCTGCTCCGATCGCGAATGGGAACGAGCCGCCCGAGGCGCGGACGGACGGCGCTATCCTCACGGCAGCACTCTTCTTCCTGCCGACGCCTGCACCCTCGCCGAATTCGACGGAAAGCAGGCCGACGCCCGCCCCTGCGAGGTTGGAGCCCATCCGCAATCCCGCAGCGTCTTCGGTGTCGACGATCTGGTTGGCAACCTGCCAGAATGGGTCGCCGACGCGCCCTCCCTCGAGGAGCCATCTCTCGGAATCATGCGTGGCGGCAGCTATTCATCCGAACAGCATCAGACGTGGTCCACCTACCGCGCCCCAGCCGACAGCTCGGCCAGAGGGGAGGCCACCATTCGAGTGTGCGCGAACAAGTGAAGCGATCGCGCCGTAGCATGCCCTGCACTCCATCGAGTGCCTCCACGCGCTTGCGGGTGTGAACAAAAGCCGTTGGTTGTGCTGTTCCCTGTGCCTAGTCCCTAGTTCCTTGTTCCATTCCTCTTTCGAGGTGCTATTCTCGCCGCAGCAATCGGCGGCGCGACGGTGACATGGCACTCCAATGAATGGCCG
>JAZDLZ010000148.1:0-3539 GCA_043801535.1 Pseudomonadota bacterium | reverse complement strand
ATGCCGGCACGGAGCGCTTTGCCGCTCTCACAAGCATCTTGCCATGTCCATCCGACCGAGACACGTCCACGTCGGGTATCGCTGACGCTCTGGTTTCGCCGCCATCGACGGGGGACCAACGAGCAACGATCACACCCGGGGGTGCTGGGAGCTATGGCGATTCATCGGCCAACTGGAATAAAATCTTGCGAATCATGAGCGCTGGTAGCACGAGCATCCTCATTGTCGACGATGAACAGGGAATGCGCGACCTGCTGCGGTGGACGTTGGCCGGCCGCGGCCACCAGGTTGTCGAGGCGGCTTGCAGCTCTGCTGCCCTCGCCGAAATCCAAAAGGCGGAATTCGACCTGGTCATTGCCGACGTCGTCATGCCCGGTCAGAGCGGCATCGATCTCCTGGGCATAATCAAGGAGACAGCACCGGACACCGAAGTGGTGATGCTCACTGCCTACGCCGACACTGCGAAGGCCATCGAATGCCTGCAGAAGGGTGCCTTCGATCTCATCCAGAAACCCTTCGACACCAACGAGCTCGTCGTTGCCGTCGACCGGGCCCTGGAAAGGCGGCAGCTACGGGCTGCCACGGCTCTCCTCCGAACGAGCCAGGCCATCTTCGCCGCCCGAGAACCGCAATCCTTGCCCAAGACGATCATCGAGGTGGCCATACAGGTCATGGACGCCGACGATGTCTCGCTGATGCTGGCCGAAGGAGACCGCGACCTCTATTTGGCCTGCTCGCACGGACTGTCGCCGCAGGTGCAAACCCAGACTCGCCTCGCCTTCGGAGAACGCGTGGCTGGACGAGTGGCGGTCATCCGCGAGCCGGTGATCATCACCGACGGATTGGCCAGTGACCCGCGCTTCGCCGATGTGCCGAGCAACGAACGAGTCCGCTCGAGCATCGTCTATCCGCTTCTGGCAGGCGAAAGGCTGGTCGGCGTCCTCTCGATCAGCCGGATCGCCAACGAGCGTCCGTATCGCCGCCAGGATCTCGAACGAGCCGCAGTGCTGGCATCCCAGGTCTTGCTCGCGCTCGAGAACGCCAGGCTGATACGGCAGATCGCCGTCTCGGAGAGGCTGGTCTCGATGGGACAGGCGGCAGCCTGGATAACCCACGAGATCAACAACCCCCTCAGCTACATGCTCATGCTCTGCGATACTCTCGATCTGCGCGTTACCGAGCTGGCCGCCGAACCGGGCGTGAAAGACGAAGCCGAGCTCCGGCGCGTCATCGAGGAATTCCGGCGAGACATCGGCCAGGCCAGGGAGTGCACCAGCCGAATCCACGGTATTGTCCGGGATGCCCGCTTGCTTGCCTCCGGCGACGCTGGCCTCCTCCTGCCAGTAGATCTCAACGACGTCGTCCGCTCGGCCTTGCGGCTCTCCAGCGTCGAGATCCTCCGCGCCAGAGCGACGGTCACACCCCGGCTTGGCACTGACACGAAGGTCCTCGGCAATGCCGGCCGCCTCTGTCAGGTGTTCCTGAATCTTGTCGTCAACGCGGTGCAGGCTGCCAGCCGCAGCAACCAGCGCCCCAACGCCGAGAGTATCCAAGTCACCGTCTCCACTGAACGGCAGGGAGACCGCATCCTGGCGCAGGTTCTGGACTCCGGTTCGGGCATTGCTCCGGAGCATCTCTCGCGCATCTTCGAGCCGTTCTTCACCACCAAGGAGCCCGGATCAGGGACTGGCCTTGGGCTGTCGATTAGCCGCGAAATCGTGCGCCAGCACAATGGCGAAATCAGAGTCGCATCGATTCTCGGCCGCGGGACGACATTCACTGTCGATCTGCCGTCGACGCCGGAAAACTGATGCGAAAAAGCGTGCCGCGATCGACCTCGGTATGGAAGTCGATGCTGGCGCCGTGTTGCTGGACGATCTCGTACACGAGACTGAGACCGAGGCCGGTTCCCTTGCCGACCTCCTTGGTAGTGAAGAACGGCTCGAAAACCCGGCCGCGAATCTCGACTGGAATTCCCGGGCCGGTATCGGCGACGTCGAGCACCACCCGGGACCGGTCGTTCAAACAGGTGCGGAGCGTGAGAGTGCCTCCCTCCTTCATGGCGTCGAGCGCGTTCGTTCCCAGATTGACGATCACTTGCTGAAGCTGCGTCTGGTTGGCGCAGAGCGGCACCAGATCGACGCTCAGCTCTTGAACGATTCTCGTTGCCTGGAGCTTGGCGCGCGCCCCCAGCAACACCACGCTCGCCCGCACCACTTCGTTGAGATCGATTATCTCGGTGGTCTTCTTGGTCGTGCGCGAGAAGGTCAGCAGCTCCTGCACCAGGCTCCGGCAACGCTGCGCTTCACGAACGATCGATACCACTGGCAGACGCCAGGATTCGGCGTGCTCGCTGGTGCGCACACGCCGCTCCAGCTCCTGGGCAAAACCGTAGATGACCGCGAGCGGATTGTTGATCTCGTGAGCAACTCCAGCAGCCAGTTGCCCGACGCTCGCCAACCTCTCGGACTGGTACACCTGCTCGCGCAGAAGCTCTCGCTGTCTTTGGGCGCGCTTCTGCCCGCTCAAGTCACGAGCAACGAATACGAATCCCAGCAACCGGCCGTTCCGATCCTTGGCTGGCGCCCCCACCAACGATACCGGTCGCTTTTCCCCGGAGACAGTCGACATGCTAGCTTCGACACTGAGATGACCGCCGGCCTGGATGCCGTCGATCCACGTCGTCGCGTCCTCGTCGGCAAACAGCGACGCGAACGGCTTGCTCGCAAGAGCTTCCGGATCGGCGATCCCGAGCAGCGCAGCCAGCGCTTGGTTCGCGCGGACAATCCGGCCATCGACACCCACCAGAGCCAGACAATCGGGCATGATCCGCACGATGTCCTCGGCCGCCGCCGACAGATCCAGGGCGAACAAGCCATGCCTGGTGATGGCAAAGCCAATCAGCAGACAGCAGCAGACCAGGCTAACCGAGCTCAACTCCGGCATCTCGACGTGGAATAGCGGCAGCAGCATCTCGGTGACGGTGGAGGCCAAGGGAAGCGCCAACGCAACGACGAGATAGCGAGCTTGCACGATTTGCCGCCGGTCAGTGAGCTTGCGCGCATAGCGCGCGAGCACCGCCAGCGGCAGGATCGACATGGCAACCGTCCAGGCAGCGAGGGGAACGAACATCGCCGAAGCCAGGTTGGGCCGCGGGGAGAACCCCCAGAGACACCGCACCACGTCCGGGTAGATCGAGTGAGAAACGAGCTCGAATAGCGAGAACGCCGTCGCCGGCAAATACAGCAAGAGAACACAGCTAGCTCGGAGCGCTCCGGCGGTTCTGGTGAATCGACCAGCAAAGTGAGCGAGGAACGCCAGCGCGAAAGGCCAGAAGCTGCCGGCATAGAGCCAGAACTGGGCTCGTTCGGCTGTTTCCGCCTGGCGGTACATGAACTCGCAGAAGGAAAACTCACCGGCGGCAAGACAACCCAGGGCAAACAGCTGATGAACGGGGCTGCGAGTATTGCGGAAAAAGACGAACGCCCCGACGAGAATGGTCGCAGCCGTGCAAATGAACGACAACAGAGCGAAAAACC
>JAZDLZ010000224.1:0-7184 GCA_043801535.1 Pseudomonadota bacterium | reverse complement strand
TCGTAGCCGTTCTCCTGCAGCAGCGTCGAGAAATAGGTGAGCACATCCTCTTCGTCATCCACGACAAGAATCCTCGCGGGCATTGGTGCGCCTCCTTTCGGGCGACTTGGGATCATGAAAAAGACGGGGCTAGTGTGGGCTAGTGCGGCACCGAGCTGTGCTCGAATGCAACCGCGAGGCAGTCGTACAAGCAGGATCCGCGCCAGGTTGTGCCGGCAGTTTTCTTGCCACGCGCCGTATGTAAAGCAGATTACGCACTGTCGTCTTCGAGATACGGCCGGCATGCCCCAGTTGTCGTCGCTGAGACACGGTCTGAATACCCCAGAAGCCCCGACTTCGACGCCAACGCCCTGATTCTTCATGAATGACCCGGTGGTACTGGCTTTGCAGAAAGGTTGCAGTCCGAATGGGAGCATGCTGCCCAGGTGCTCAAGCGCTACATCTATTCGCTGTACGTTGGAATCGCCAAGGTCTTCTGGGTTCGGTTGACCGAATGGCATGGCTATGGTGGCATAGATCCCGTGCGGAGATTCAGCTACTACGATCACACTGGCCTGATTCACAATGCCAACGCCGACGACGGTCACTCGCATCGGAAGCTCGGGTACTACACCTACAGATTGATGACCCGCCTGCTGGAGGACGCCGACTGGAAAACGCTCCGGCTGGTCTCTTCCGGGGCAAATGGGACGAGCGATTGGTGCTTCGAGGTATCGAAGAACGAGACGACGCCACTCTGGGTGATCTGGAGAGACGGCTCGTCCTCGACCGAGCCATTCACTCTGCAGGTTGGAAGCGAGGTGGGTGCAGTCAGGATCACGAAGGCCATTCCGAGGACCACCGACAGTTCTGGTTCACCATCGGGTTCCACGATGCCGGCCGATTGCGAAGCTGCTTTCGACACGGAAACCAGGTTGGTCCGTGACGGAAGCGTTGTTCTGGAAGCGAGTCTCCTGCCAGCCTTCGTCGAGCCGGTGGCTGCACCGCTGGCAATTACCAACGATCTCGGTCTGTCGTACCGAAGCAAATACTGGACGGTCCAGGTGCGCGAGGACGATATTATCCTGCGCGTACCCGTTCGGCTCGCCCATCTAGAAAACCTGACTGTGCATTCGTACGCAACGGGGAGGGGTCTAGATGCTGGTTGGTACTTCTACCGTCCGTCACAGTCAGAGTCGGCTGTCGTGCTGGCGGACACGGACCGTCTGACGGGTGGACCTACGACTCTCGAGATCTCCGCTACCGATAGCAGCGCCGCCATCACCATCAAGGACGGATTGCTCCCCGGCTATTCCTACTTTTTTAGCGGACTAGACGTACCGGCGGGAGTGTGGGACTTCGGCTTCTGGATTTGGGTCGACGAGAACGCCAGTGGATCGAGCCCTCTTCGAGGACTGTGCGATTTCGACGGAGATCTGACTGGCGATGCTGTGGACAATTGCCCATCCACCGCCAACAGCGACCAAAGCAATACCGACGGCGATCGTCTCGGCGATGCATGCGACCACTGTCCCGCCGATCACCTGAACGACGTCGACCGCGATGGCATGTGTGGCGATGTCGACAACTGCCCTTCCATCGCCTATGCCGACGAAACCTGCAACGGTCTCGACGACGATTGCGACGGACAGATCGACGAGATCGGATGCGTCGTCTGTGGCGGAATGAGCTGTGCCACATCGCCTGTGCCGCTTCCGAACAACATCGATCAATCTGCCACCTGGGATCCGTGTACCGGCGGAGCGTTCGAATACTCGGGATCGATTCATTTTGAGCCCAAGTTCGATGCGCTCGAAATCGGGACGCATGTCTACAATGGCTTCGACGTGGGCATCAGCGGTAGCGCATCTGGACCTGTCACGGTTCGCGCGCACACGGACTACAGCGTTCCGAGCCATGGGATCCTTAGCCTGACCGCGATTTGCCTCGCAGTCGCGTGCAGCGACGGGCTGGGAATCCCGTGCGACGGAACCGAGGCTGCCTCACCCTTCGGCTTTCATCCCGGCAATGCCAACAACTACGAGTATCTCAAGGATCTCGGCGGGAAGTGGAGTCGCGAGGGTATGTACATCATCTGGACGTGGGCTGACAGGCACCGCGATGGTGGCAGCCATTTCACCAACGTGCAGCCTCCTCCGAAATCCAATGGTCTTCTCCCTCCCGTCGTCAACTACGACACCCAGTGGCTGGGAGCTCCCGAAGGGGTCCAGATTGTGGCCAATATCTGTCCGTTCAGAGACGGCGGCGAATTCGCCGATCAGGCGGAGAAGGACACCTACGCGAGCTTCGTTCGGCGCGTAGTCGAACGCTTCGACGGTGACGACGACAATGGCTGCGAGTTGGCTTCGCCCAATGATTGCTTTCGACCAGGGGACGGACAGCATCCCACGGCCGAGGTCACCGCCTTCTTCGCGGCGCGACCGATCAAGCACTGGCAATTGTGCAATCAGCTCACGGATACCTGCGATACCAGCCTCGACAATTGGAACACCACCTACGCGGCAAAGTTCGCGGAAGCACAGCGTCTCACCTATCAAGCCGTGAAGGAGGCGGATCCGTCTGCCACCGTGCTGATGGCTGGCGACTCGCCCTTGAATCAGTATCCAGCAGTCTTCCAGGAGCTCAGCAATCAGTGCTCGGAGATCACCGATCGGTGCTTGGAGATCGTCGACTATCACCGATTTGGCAAGCAAAGCTCCTACGACCCAAGAGCAGACTTCGACTACCTCAAGGAAAACCTGGAATCAGCAGGGTTCGACACCGCGAGAGTGCGGTTCTGGATAACGGAAACGGGAACGTACTCGGGCGAGCCAGTCAAATTGGGCAAGCCGATGCTGCGACAGACCGAGCAGCAGCAGGCAGCAGGACTCCTCCAGACGTACGCGTCCGCGCTTGCCAACGGTATCGAAAAGGTCTTCTGGGCATGGAACATCGTAGAGGGGTTCGCACACGACTGCGGGATTTTCGACTATACCGGCCTGGTGTACGACGGCTGCGACTGCACTGCCGATTACCAGTACTCCTGCGAGTCGTCCGAGCTCACCGATGACCTAGGCAAAGGAGTGAAGAAGCTCTCGTACTACACCTACAAGAAGATGGTGGAAATGCTGGAGGGCAGTCGGTGGGACAATGTCCAGACACTGCCTCAGGCTTCGGACGGTGTATTTCTCATCAGGTTCGAGAAGGCGGCAGGACCGGTGTGGGTCGCCTGGAACGACAATGCCCAGAGTGTCCAGGTCACCATTTCTGGCATTAGCTCCAACAGGGTCAGGATCACCGAGAGCATCCCAAGATTCAAGACCGGCAAGGAAGTCGAGGCAGCAGGATACACCGCCGCCTTCAACGTCGAAACAAGGGAGGTGACGAACGATGTGGCTGTCGTGCCGGTGGGGGAGATCCCGCTATTCGTGGAGCCGGAATAGACAGCCGCGGGCTCCTACCTAATCGAGCCAATCCCAGGCTGGTAGCACAGTGATCGTCTGGCCGTCCTCTTTGAGCACGTCGCGCTGGTTCAGAGTAATGACCAGAAGCTCGCGCTTGCGCCGCCGGGGAGCTCCAGGAAGTTTCGCGGCTGCGAGAAGCCCACGAAGCTCTCGGGTGCGATTGGCGGGCGTGAGCGCGGCGCAGACCTGGATCGCTGCCTCTGGGGTGACGAAGTCGCATTCCCACTGATGCGCCTCGGCCGCAAAGGTCGGCTCGACACCGCGTCGGCGCAGGGCGAGGAGTGCCGCGTTTTCCAAACGGCGGCCGAGGTCGGGCGTGGGATTCGTCGTATTGGCAGCGGAAAAACCGGGATCGATCGCGTAGTATTTGGGGGGGCTGACGACTCGTCGCTTGAACGATGCGCTGAACCTCGGCACTACCAGGAGCAGCCAGGCGTCCTGGAGATACTCGACGTAGCGGGCCGCCTGCGCTACCGACGGGATACCAAGCCCCTTGGCCAGCGATTGCAATGACAGCGGCTGCCCGGTGTGCGCCAGCAGGTGCAAGACAAGATTCATCAAGTGACGGGTCTCCCGCAGCGCGTGGCGCGAGACGATGTCGCGCTGCACCACGTCGCGCAAGAGCTCCTGCAACAACTTGGGACCGGCAATAGGGTCGAGCAGCGCGCCGGGGAAGCCGCCTTCGTCGAGGTAGCTCCGCAGGGACTCCTCGTCCGGATGGCTCCGGCTGCCGCGGAGAGCAAGGTACTCGCGATAGGAAAATGGAAATACTGCGGCTGATACGTGGCGGCCAGTAAGCTTGGTGCCAAGCTCGTGTCCCAGCAAGGAGGCATTCGAGCCGGTCACGCAGACGCTCCGTCCGGTGTCGAGCAGGGCGCGCACGAGTCGCTGCCACTGGGGTACCTCTTGCACCTCGTCCAAATAGACCGTTGCGCCGGCATGGTGTTCGTCGAGAACCGAGATGAACGTCGAGAAGTCCTCCGGCCCGAGCCCGAAGAGCCGCGTATCCTCCAGGTTGCAGAACACCGCGATGCCGTGCGCCCGCCTGCACAGTTGTTGCTGCAACGTGCTCTTGCCACAGCGTCGCACTCCAGTGAGCACTAGCGCGTGACCCGCCACGGGGCGAAGAGAATCGAGGACAATGCGCGGCACCTCCGTCCGCGGACGGGTGGTGCCGAAGCCGAAGGGGCTTCCGAGCACGGCAAGGAGTGTTTCCCGTAGCAACATAAAATTGTTCTATCACAAGATACAAAAATGTATACTCATGACTCCTCACCCGCGCTGACGTGGGCATTCTTGTGAAATCATGCCGTACGCAATAAAGGAAATCTTCTACTCGCTCCAAGGAGAAGGAGCTCACACCGGGCGGCCAGCGGTGCTGTGCCGCTTCGCTGGCTGCAATCTCTGGTCAGGCCGCGAGGAGGACCGGCACCGGGCGGTGTGCTGGTTCTGTGATACCGATTTTCGCGGCACCGACGGGCCGAACGGTGGAGTGTTTTCTTCGGCAGCCGCATTGGCGAAAGCGATCGCGGCATCGCACTGCCGAGAGCAGCAGGAGAAGCCTGCCATGTCGGTGCACCCCCGTACTACGGGCACCCGGCGATCAGTCGGCGCGAATCCGATGGTCGTCTGTACCGGTGGCGAGCCACTCCTTCAGCTCGACGAGGCTCTCGTGGTCGCGCTCCACCGAGAGGGTTTCGTGGTCGCCTTGGAGACAAACGGCACCCTCCCCGCGCCCCCTGGCATCGACTGGGTGTGCGTGAGCCCGAAGATGAATACCAGCTTGGCGACTCGCCAGGGAAACGAGCTAAAGCTCGTCTACCCCCAGAGAGGGCTCGATCCAGAGCACTACGCTGGGCTCCGCTTCGAGCATTTCTTCATCCAACCGATGATGACTGGGCCGGACACCGCGACAAACACCGAGCTCGCCCTCCGGTATTGCCTCGAGCACCCGCAGTGGCGGCTCGGTCTGCAAATCCACAAGCTCCTGGGAATCCGCTGACCTGGGCAGGCACCCGCCCAGCAATTACGAATAGTCGAAGTTGACCTGAAAGGATGGAGCGATATAGTGCTGGCCACAATTGGAGAGGCGCATGGCAGATTTTGTATTCACTTCCGAGTCAGTCACCGAGGGACATCCAGACAAGATATGCGATCAGGTGTCCGACGGAGTCCTCGACGCAATCATCGAACAGGATCACACCTGCCGAGTCGCCTGCGAGGCGCTCACCAAGACAGGGTTCGTTATCGTCGCCGGAGAAATCACTACTTCTTGCTATGTGGACATTCCCCGCATTGTCCGCAGCATCGTCAAGGACATCGGCTACGACACCGACCTGATGGGCTTTGACTACAAGACGTGCGCCGTGCTCACTGCGATCGAGCAGCAGTCGCCAGACATCGCCCGAGGAGTAGACAAGGGCAAGCCCGAAGATCAAGGTGCTGGCGATCAAGGCATGATGTTTGGCTATGCCACCGACGAGACGAAAGAGCTCATGCCAAGACCCATTCAGCTTGCGCACAAGCTGAGCCGCCGGTTGGCCGCAGTGCGCAAGCAGAAGATCGGCGGAGTCGACTTCCTTCGTCCCGACGGCAAGACCCAGGTCACCGTCCGCTACGAAAACGACGAACCGGTATCGGTCGACGCGATCGTTCTCTCTACCCAGCACACCGAGGCAGTAAAGAAAAAGACACTCGAGGAAGCAGTGCGCAAGCTGATCATCGAGCCGTCGATTCCTCGGGAGATGCTCACCCCCAAGACGGAGGTCTACGTGAACCCTACCGGTCGGTTTGTCGTCGGCGGACCGATGGGGGATTCCGGGCTCACTGGTCGCAAGATAATCGTCGACACCTATGGCGGCATGGGTCGCCACGGGGGCGGCGCGTTCTCGGGCAAGGATCCGTCGAAGGTAGACCGCTCTGGCGCCTATTTCGCGCGCTACATGGCCAAGCACATCGTCGCTGCCAAACTGGCTCGACGCTGCGAGGTGCAGGTCGCCTATGCCATCGGCCTCGCTGCTCCGGTCTCCTTCCTGGTCAACACCTTTGGAACCGGCGTCGTATCCGACGATAAACTCGGCCGCGCCCTTGGCCAGGTATTCGACTGCCGGCCTGGTGCCATCATCAGGGAGCTCGATCTGCTGCGACCGATCTTCCGCCGGACCGCGAGCTATGGACACTTCGGAAGGCTCGAGAAGGAATTCACTTGGGAGCAGACTCCGAGGACAGCCGAGCTAGTCGAGGCAGCGCGCAGTGGCAATGGCAGTGGCATCGAGCAGTACCCGCCCAGAGTCGCAGCCGCCAAGGCCACGCGTAGCGCCAAGGCACCTGAAAACGCCAACAGCGCGAGCCAAGCTAGCAGTGCGAACACCGCAAACACCGCGAAGAAGGCGAGCAAGGCGAACAGCGCAAGGCGTGCAAGCAACGCGACCAACGCGACCAACGCGCGCGGCGCAAGTAGCGCAAGTAGCGCAAACAAGGCAGTAAAAGCAGACAAGGGAAAAGGCACGAACGGGGCAAACGGAGCTGGCCGAGAAAGAAGCAGGAAAGAAGTCACGCCGCGCGCTCCGACTCCTGCTGCCAGCGCCAATTGAGCCGCGCGAGAGCTCGCGCGTGTCCCGGAGAGTCGACGGCGATTGCTCGATCGACGGTGGCCAACCGATTGATTTGATCCGGGATTCCGGCCGCCTATTCAGGTGCGAGCCGTACCGGGGGGATGTTCCAGTTCCTGGTTCCTTGTCC
>JAZDLZ010000198.1:0-8254 GCA_043801535.1 Pseudomonadota bacterium | reverse complement strand
TTTTCGGTTTGCCTCGAGTCGTTTGATACGTGCGGAAGCTCGCTGTTCGGCCAGCTTGACTGGCAAGTCGGCGGCGCTCCCGCAGTAGACCTCGTCGGGCGTCTGCCCATTGAAGGCACTGTGGGGCATCACGGTGTTGTGCTGCTCGATGTAGAACTCGACCAGTTTGCGGAGGGTGGCGATGGTATCGAGGGTGTTGAGGTAGAGCCAGCCGTGACAGAGAGAGCGCCAGAATGCTTCGATCATCGAATTGGAGAACTCGATCTCAACCTGGGCCAGTACCAGCTGCAAGGCAGATGTGCTGAGCCACTCGTCGACGGTGCCGTTGACATTCTCCACGGGGTATCGAGAGTGCGCACCTCGGTTGGATCGCCTTGGACGCACGGTCGCTGGTGTCCTGGTCACGCTTCCAACCCGCGCTCCAAGGCATCGAGCCGCGTGAGGAGCGATTCGATTGCGCCACTCCACGAAGGTGGTGAGGCATGTAGCATCCGTGTCTGTGACGCATGCGGATCGTTCTCATCGCGCAGCTTGCCAAGGAAAGTTCTTATGGCCGTTTGTTCATCGCCGTCGACGAAGGCTGCGAGATTTCGGCCGAGCACGAAGCTGCTGGCACAGTCGTAGGGGATCCGTGCGGCAATGACATCATCTTGCCAACGGCGAACATCGTCGCAGGCGAGGTACTCCTCGAGGATCAGGGCCAGGTCTCCGAGATCCCTGCGGCGTTCGGATGGGCGGTCGAGGTACGCCACGATCTTGAGCAACGCGAGCACGGACAGATCGGCCACAGAGATTGCAGCGCCCGCCGGCGACAGATCGATCGACTGGTTGTGCGAGAACGCATGCCGCAAGCCTGCCAAGTTCATGCGTCTGCCGCTCGATGGCCATTGAAGGAAGCCAGCTTGCAGGTGTGCTGGGCCGGCGGGAATCAGGTCTATCTTCGCCCCACCAGGGCTGCACCACTCATATTCGATCCTTGGATTGCGGAACCAGCCGGCCGAGAGCAGGCTCGATGGAAACGCATCCATCGATGCTGCGACCGTGATGTCGAGGTCTGCCGTTCCGCGCATGGCAGGAAGATGGCACTGCAATGCCGCGGCACCAATGAGGACGAACGCAGTGTCCCGCCAGATGTCAGCGAGTGAGTGGAGTGCTTCTGTCTGCGCTGGACCAAAGGGGATCATGGTGACGCATCCGCTGAGGCTGTGAAGCGCTCGAGAACCTCGGCGGCCATCTCGATGGCTCGTTCATCTTGGCTTGCGAGTAGCTCGGCGTAGACAAGCAAAGGGTGAACGGTGTGGGGCTTTACGCCTTCAAATGCTGCGGGGCAGGGCGTGTGGAGAATGGTCAGAGGACCTTGCGGGGCGGGCAGAGCATGCAGCCGGGCTCCGACATCGGCCGGTGGCGGCTCGGCAAAGTGAAGGACCGTCTCGACGCCGCGGTAGTGCTGCGTGAGACGCATGGCTGCGGCAGTGCCGCCGAATGCCCATGAGACCCCGGCGAGCTCTGTTTCGATGATTCGATCAAGCGCCTCGGGGCTTTCCTCTCGCGGACGGTACCTGCCAGCCAGCCAACGGGGACGGAGGACGTCAACGTACCCGCGAAGCCATCTTTCTCGCAGATTCGCATCTGGAAGCAGGCGGCGGCCGTGACGTAGTTCGGTGAGCTTGGCCTCCTCGGCGAGCAAGGATAGCAGGTCGGCTGCCGCGCTCTTGCCAGTGCCGGCCGCGGCAGCGATCTCGCGCACCGGCCGCGAAACAATCTCTGGCCTGGCGAGGAGGGCGAAGAGAACCTGGTAGCCCGCAGCGCGCAGCGTGCGCCGTCCAATGGGCAGCCGTGGCGCCTTGCGGCCCTCGATGAGCGCCAGATACTCATCGCCGAGGGCAACGCGGCAGTTGCCCACCGCGTCGAGATAGCACAAGCCAGCATTCGCAAGGAGGTTCGCCAGTGGTGCCGGGATGTATGATGCAAGGACGATGGTCTGTCGCGGCTTGCCGCGTGCCCGAGCGATGAGGGCGTTGACGAGCGTGTGGTCGATCTGCCCTTCGCGGTGTTCGATGCGCAGTTGGTACTGGGCCTTTGGTGTTTTCAGCAGGAGCATATTGTCGGGGCCAATCATTGCCTTGCGGATGAACGGAAGCCCCTCGAGGAGCCCCAGGTAGGGCACGATGCTGGCTGTTCGTGTCTCCATCTTGTCCGCTATTATTGCGTGTCCGGAAAACGTGGACAAGACCTTGAAGCGGACGGCAAGAGAAACATTCTCGGTATCACCAGGGAGAGAACCCGACCTATCCGAAATCGAAAGATGAATCGCTGATTCGCCTTCAGTGCATCACCGCATGGCAGCAGACTGCACGAAGAGAGAGTCCCTTGCCATCCGGTTTGTCCCCGGGCATTTCGCCGACGACGAAATGCAGCACAACGCCGACGCCACTCTGGTCGGAGCGCATCGTCCGACAAGTCGCGTCGCCAGTTGCTCGGTATTGCTCCTTGTTGCTTCTCTTTGCCCGTGCATCGGCTACCGCGGGTGATGCGCGAATGATGCGTTACTGGCGGCAACTCGGAGCAACTCCAGCCTACTGGGGGCAACTCGAAAGCTAAAGGTTTCGCGCAACTACTTGAAATGCCGTCTTGCGTCACGTCCCTCATAACCCGAAGGTCCCGAGTTCAAATCTCGGCCCCGCTACTAAAACACGAAGGCCCGTCGCGTACTTACACGACGGGCCTTCGTGCATCAGGAGCCCGCGCGCGGAGCTGATGCACGCCTGATGCGTTTCGGGCGATCTTCGTGCCCGGTCTTCGTGCAGGCCAGGGTCAAATCCCCTTGTCGTGTCCCACGTAATTTGAGAATCTCATCCCATTAGCGCCTGGCTTGTGCCTTTCACCGTCGGTGGGACGGCTCGATTGCAGAACGCTTGGGATTCGACGTGCCGCTAGGCGCGAATCAGGCCATGCTTAAAGGACGGCCTCGGTCGAAGCTGTGACTCCCCCAAGGCCGACCCTGAGCACGTGGCTCACGTACTCGACATACATTCTAGCTGCTACGCCGCCATCATTGCCAGTGCCGGCGATGGGATTCTCTTGGGCTGCGTTTGCTCCAGGTGCTCTGGTACTAACCTCCGACTCACCAGGCGCTATGTTGGGCGAAAGCTCACTTCGGCTCTGGGGTTTTTCGTTCTTGATATCCGCATGGCGCAGTGTCGCAGGTGCAAGAGGCGAGAGAGGGTACTGCCCTGCGACGTCCTTCCGGGGAAGCACAACAACGTCGAGGTCGTCTTCGGCGCCGTCGAGGATGTCTACGAAGGCAATTGCATCAATCGGGTCGCCAAGACGTGGAACGTTCATTGGCTCACGGTGTTCAAGTGGGTTCACGGCATTGGTGCTCGGTGTCTCGACCAGACGCCGCTATTCCGACACCGCGCCATAGTGCGTCGACCCGACAACGAGTACCTTTCCGGCGCCGCCGGTCATCTTGCTAGCTTTGCAGCGGTCGCGGTGGAGATCCGGCTTCGCTTGCACGTCACGCAACGAGTGTGGGTCACGGACCCACGCCGAACGACGCTGGAGGAGACGTGGGAGGCCGCCATGGTGCTGGTCGAGTTTGTGATCGCCGCAGGAGGCGCAGTTGCTGTTGCCAGTCTCGGGGTCTCGGTGTTCCGCCAAGCTGTTCTTCTGTTCCGGGGAGCAGAGGTCGGCACTTCCAATATGAGCCGCTCCGACGAGAGTTTGCGGCAATCTGGACGCGAATTGGCACGGCGCCTGCCGCTGCTTGCCGACAGCCAGAATGACCAGACGACCCGAAGACGAGAAACGCTGGCGTACTGCCAAGTGGCGCTACGAGCAGATCCAGGATGCGCTCGCCGAGCACAACCATGCTCTCCGGAGCGCCATTGTTCAACAACTCGCTCACACGCCGGTGGTATGGCCCACTGGCAAATCGAAACCCATCTCTCCTGCTACCTCGTACCGCTGGATAGATGCCTACGAGGAGCTCGAGGACCTCCGTGCACTGCTTCCGGCTCGGCGAGAGGACAAGGGTAAGCAACGGACGTGCCTGCCCGACGATGTCTTGCAGAAGGCCTTGGAGCTGTGGGCGAACGACACCGAGCTCACGTTCACCATGCTCATCGCTCTTCTCGAGGCCGATCCAGAGTTGGGCATCGTCGAGAAGGGCATTCATCTCAATCGCTCGACGCTGCAGCGTCGCTTGGCAGCCCAGCCTCTCTATTCTCAGCTACGCCGCCTGGGCAAACGAACCAAACGTCGCGGTCGTTTTGTGGCTCGCAAGCCACACGCGATCTGGCACCTCGACGTGAAAGGACCAGCGACTGCTACCTGCTCGTCTGGAAAGCCGCTCACCTTCCACGTAATCACCGTCCTGGACGATGCCACCCGAGCGGTACTGGGCGCACTGGTTGTCGAGACGCCGGACTTGTGTGCGGCAGTACGAGTGATCCGCCTGGCTATTAAGCGCTGGGGGATACCGGAAAAGCTCTACTGCGATCGAGCGTCGATTTTCGATTCGCACGCCTTTCGCGCCGGGCTGGCCATGATCGGCTGTCATCGCATCTGCACCCGTCCCGGGAATGCCCCGGCACACGGCAAGATCGAGGCCTACCATCGCACTCTCAGCCTCTGGTTCTACAAACGCCTGCCTCATCAGCGCGTCGTCGACCTCGTGCACCTCCAGCAACTCCTCGATGCCCTCCTCGATCGCGTCTATCAGAATCATCGCCACCGCGGCCTCAAGATGTCGCCCCGTTTGGCTCTCAACGACAGGGTCTCGGACCGCCAGGTGGCGCCGCAGAGGCTGCTGGACGCGTTCCGCAAGGAGCATTGGCTCAAATCCCATCCCACAACCGGCGAGGTCGACATCCGCGGCGTCACTTATCTCGTCCCGGACGACCTGCGCGGGCGGAGGCTCTGCTTCCGCATTGATCCCGATCCACTCGTAGAGCCGACAGTGGCCCATCCTGAGACGGAGGATGACCTGCCGCTAGTGCGCGCCGCCATCAGGCCCGAGGATGGCAACACATCGCCATCGGCGGATCGCTGGGTATCTGGGCCGCTACAGACTCTCTACGATGCCTGGCAAGGCAAGCGCCGTCCCCTGGCAGAGCCAGGCTTTGGACTGTCGGAAATAATGGCGCTTCTCGCCAGAGCCACTGGTCGGCCTGTCCCGCGCTCTGATGCCGAGGCTGCCCTCGTCCAACGTGTCTATCGCGAAGTCTGCCCACTTCCTCGCCAGGCTACCGAGGCTGCCTTCGTCGACATCGTCAAAGAGCTCGGCCACGGCCGCCCCCTCTTGATCTATCTCGAGGCGCTCAAGCGTCGCGTAGTCAAACCGCCCGTTTTTTCCCGGAGGAAAAAGCCATGAAACGATCTGTGTGCCAAAACGAATCGCTAACTCTGCCGACTGCATCGTCCCTCTCATCGCCTATCGTCTCCACACCACTGTCGTCTACACCGTCGGCAACCGACTTACCACCGCAATCTACTCCATTCCCGTACCGTGACTATGTCGCCGCCCGGGGTACGCTTCTTGCCGCGATCGACGGCAAGCCGTTCTACGCCACCATCACGGGTATCTCCGGCACGGGAAAGACCTCACTCCAACGTGAGCTCTCGAATTCGTTCGACCGCCAAGAGGTTCAGTTCACCTATGTTTCCTCCCCCAGCGCCTCGGTGCTGGGGATTTCGCGGTTCTGCGTGCAGATGATTCATCTCGCTCCGAAGCGATTCCCACTCGAGACATCCAGGGTCCTCGCCAATGCTCTCAAGTCTCAGCAGACCCACCAAGTCCTCTGGATAGACGAGGCCGACCGGTTGCCCAAAGAAACTATCACCGATATCCGTACCCTCGCCGAATGTGACCCTGAAGTGCCGCAGCTTTTCAGCGTTGTCTTCTCGGGACTGCCGGAGTTCGACTCGCTCATGAACAGTCCACCGCTGTTTCCCATGAAGCGCCGTATCAGCGTGCGTCTATCGCTCTCGGGACTGTGTCGCGACGAGCTCGACGCCTTCATCATCCATCGCTTTGGATCCCACGACGAGAAACGGGTACCCGGCGCCTTGCGCGACGAGATTTTCGAGCGAACCCTGGCCACCCCGGCGCTCGTCGACCGAGTGGTACGGCATGCTCTTTGCCTTGCTGGAAGCAGCGCTGTCCGAGAAGAGCATCTTCGGGAGTCGTTCAATGTCGCGGGAATCTGATCCCTTTCCCGTACGGCGAGTTGACTCCGTCGAGCCCAGACAGCAGGACGCCCGGTGGCTTATCGAGACGCTGTGGTCTGCGGAGGGCGTCGGCGTACTCGGTGGAGCACCCCGTTCCCTCAAGACCTGGCTCGCCACCGAGCTCTCGATTGCCGTCGCAGCCGGCACCAATGCCCTCGGCCGATTTCCGACGCGAGTCCAGGGCCCCGTCTTGTTCTTTGGCGCCGAGGACGAAGCGGAGGATTTGCGCATTCGCATCGAAGGCATAGCCGCCGTGCGCGGGATCAGATTTCCAGGCCTGCCCATCTTCATCCTCGACTCCCCCCAGCTATCTCTCGACTCGCCAGACCACCTTCTCCGTCTGCGGAAGACCATCGAGAGTTATTCGCCGACTCTGCTCGTTTTCGACCCCTTCGTGCGTCTTGTCCAGAATACCGACGAGAACAGCGCAACCGACGTCTCCGCTGTCCTCGGCTCGCTACGAGCCATTCAGCGCGAATTCCACTGCGCCATCGTGGTAACTCACCACACTCGGAAAATGCCGTCGGCTCATCTCGGTCAAATGCTCCGCGGCAGCGGTGATTTCGCCGCCTGGTCTTCCTCGGCTCTTTACATCACCTGCCATGGGCACCAGCTCCTCCTCCGCGCCGAGCACAGAAACGCGCCGGCGCCTGCTCCTTTGCGGCTGTGGCTTGAGAGCAAACCGCATCCACATCTTTGCGTTGCCGACCCACCATCGCCGCCGACCAACGCACCGGCAGGCAGCCCAGCACCGGACAATCGGGTCGCTGCAGTCATCCAGTGCCTTTCGCTGTCACCCGAGCGCGCCAAGACCACGGTCGAGCTGCGCGAGACGCTGAGAATCCGCAAGGCCACCCTCGTCGGCATACTCGTGAAGCTGCGGGACCATGGCATTGCCATCCGCACCGCGGCGGGCTGGCGCCTCCAGCACAACGGCCAGCAGATCGAGATGCATGAAACCCAGACGCCGCATGGCGAGGGCACCGATAGCCCCGAGAGCGCCGCGCCAGCGTCCAGTCGCGGCGCTCTGCCGTCGAGAAGAGTCAAGTGACACAGTCGGCGGGACACGGCGATTGTCCACTTCGGAAAAGTGGCCTGCTCCACGAGAGAACGTCGGGGGCATGCCCCGGAGGAAACCAGCGCCCCTTCGCCACAGGAATGCCCCGCTGATGTCTCATATGCGAATTCCCCGGTCAGAACCTGTCTTCTCTGTCAGACGTGCCATCAACACTGTCCGTCGCCTTCGCCTCGCTCTGGCCCGGGCATTTCCTCTGGCGCCTTTGATTCGCCGTGACCCTTCTCTGACGGAACACGTCGAGACTACTCCGCACGACCATAGCGCCGCCCAGGCGCTCGATGCCATCGCTCGACTACTCGATGCGCTCGACGAAATCGCTCGGCCAGAGTCATTCTCAGACCACGACGACTCCACTCTCTCGTCGGACAATGCTGGGCAGCACCCCGATCCCTAACCCACTGCCACTGCCAGTACCGACGGCAGCCTGATCGCTCCTCTGCTCACCATCCGCCATGGATGCCGTCGAATACTGTCCTGCCCAGACCAGACGTGACATGCAACGCAACAGTCCGCCGCGTTCCCTGTTCCCGCGTTCCCGATCCCCCCACAATAGGACCCGGAACACCCCCGCCACACACGAATGGGATGAGATTCTCATTTAGCGTGAGTCACGACATCCCCTCGCCCCTCGCCGCCCTGCCAGTACCGAATGATGGCGCAGGGTTGCCGCTCGCGGCAGCGTCGCATGCGCCGCGTGCATCACCCGCGCCTCGTGCATCCGGATGCGCCGGCGGAGCGTCGGTGGCGGGGCGCGATCTCGACCTGCGCGCGGTTCAAATCGAGGAGGGGGCACGCAAGCAATGCCGGCCACTTTCACGACGGCGGCTTGGACTGCCGATGCGTTTGAGTCGTGCGGTGGTCGTCGGAGCGGCGGTTTGGACGTAGGTCGGACACAAACCGAGGACGAAGAGCGATGGTCGACTCCGTCGCTCCATTCACCGA
>JAZDLZ010000101.1:0-5753 GCA_043801535.1 Pseudomonadota bacterium | reverse complement strand
AGGAAACCGCCGAAGGCATTGGGGGGTATCGAATGGAACCTTCAGATGGAGGACGCGCACGACCTCGCGATTGACGACCCGAATCTCGTCGACGAAGTGCAGGACCACCCGGCGCTGAGTGGCCATGGGCAGCTCGCGGAGCTCGTCCTTGAAGGCGGCGGCGAATCGCTCGAGCTCACTGATGTTCAGCTGGAGGGCACTTGTCGTCGACAGACTCTGGTCCGCTACTTCCCGCCACCCCGATCGGTGATGTCCTCGCGCGAGACGATGCCTCTCTGGATCAAGGCGCTGAGGAGTCGGCGCAGTACGCTTTCGTCGCGTGCGACTAGCGCCTCGAGCTGCTGGATCCGGGCGTGGAGGGTGGCGATCTCGCGTCTCTCGCTGTCGAGGCTGCCTGCACCCGCTGCCGAGGCTGGCTGGGGCATGGACATGATTCCTTGGAGGGGGGTGTTCGTGCTTGCCGGTGCCTGACCATGACCAACCGCCGCTGCCGCCGAGCCTCCTCCTCCCGGGCCTACGCCCGGCATCGGCATCGCCTGTGCTTGCACCGGTACGGGCGCGGATGAAACGCCGGGCACGACAACGGGCATGCTCCCAGTAGCGCCAGTTCCCGAGGCCGGGAGCGGCACGCCGTGAACGGGAGTAGCCCGGCTAATCCGATGCTGCGGGACAGAGACTGCGGCGGAGCCCTGGAGTGGAGTGGAGGCGGACACTGCTGGCATTCCTGGTACTGGTACTCCATGGATCGGGGTGGGACTGGAGATTGGTGGGGGTCCTGCAGGAATCCCGGACGCTGGCGCCTGGCCATGGGGCGGTGAGCCGGAATAGGCGGCGGGATGACCCTGGACAGGTTGTGCGCCAGTGTGACCACCTACTGCAACTGGTCGCTGCCGTCCTGGAGGAACGGTGCGAAAACCGTGATCGGTCGTCGATTCGAGCATGCGGATGCCATCGGTAACGCAGTTGGCGTCGATGCCTCCGTAGCCCGCCTTCCAGCGGAGGCCGTAGCCGGTGTAGCCATAGTAACGAGACAACGCGCGCTCGATCATTTTGGGCCCGGCCAGGTATGGACGCACGTTCAGGCGGGTCTTGATCCGCAGCTCGTCGATGACACTGAGGTTGGTGGGATCGGCCATGGCGATATCGAGGAATCTGCCTTGCACGTCGAACGGGACGACGCTGTGCTCCTCCGCCATTTCCACGGACACGAGCTCGATGACCTCCAACTCGATGTCGCGCTGGTCGAGATTCACCGCCGGGAAATTGAGCTGGTGACAGAGAGCCTGCACCATGACTTCTTCGCTAATGAACTTCATCTCGACGAGAATGTTGCCCAGCACGCCACCGAACCGCCGCTGCTCGCCCAAGGCTATCCGGAGGTTGCCCTCTTCCAGCACCCCAGCCTGAACCAGAATCTCGCCTAGTTTCTTCCGGGCCATGTCCCTCAAGCATATAGGGGTTTGCTAGTAACGTCCAACCAACCGAATGAAGAATCCATGGGTGTCGTGCTCCAGGTCGGCGAGCTCGTCATCGGAGAAATGGCTGAAGTTGTAGCCAAAGCCTATGCGCATGCGCCGCCCGATATCGTACGACACCTCAGCCAGGAAGCCGTGCTTGGATTCACCGCCGCCCTGCGGTTTCCACATTCCCAGATAGCGATACTCGCCAGCAACATCCCAGCGACCGTAGAATGTATAGCCCAGGCGCAGCAGCCACAGCAACGCGTCGACGTTGGCCGATAGCTGCTGGTCCTCGAGGATCTCCGCGCGCTGCGAAGTGTGCTTCCAGGCGAGCTTGCCCGACAGACGCAGTCGCCAAGGCAGATCGACAAGCGGGATGATCGCGAGCACGTGCGACAGGCTCTCGCTGCTCTGACCGGAGAGACTGCCGGAGAGACTGATCGGTCGCATGTCCACCAGGAACGAATACCTGGCAATGAGATCGAGCCAGTCGAGATGCAGCGGTCGGTATGCCCATCCCACGGTTGCCTCGACGAATCTGGCAACTGCGTAGGTGCTCGAAGAACCGTCGGGAAGATCGTCCTCCCGGCCGCGATAGGTAGTGTCCTCGGTCTGCGACAAACGGAAACGCGCGAGGAACGAGGTGTCGTCGGTCCACCGCCAGTCGGCGACGCCGCCGGCGACGATCTGCACGCGTTCGCCGGACGGCAGGACTATCGGCGTTCCCGGCGCAGTACCGCCGTGCTCCGGGAACGTGCCAGCAGGCAACCCGGTGCGCGGGTCGTCGCGAATCAGCTTCTCGAACTGGGGCTCGACCGAATTCGGCATGCCGTGCATCCCGTCGTCGAAACGCACCTCGAACGACGCCGCGGCTTTCAGCCGGCGTCCGTACTGGTAGTCTGCTCCGACGTGCAGCACGTCGCGCTGACCCTGGCCAGTCGGCGTGCCATCGGCAAGGTAGCCAGCGAAAGTATGCTGGTGCTCGTAGCCAGCGGCGATGCGCAAGCCTCGCGTCACCGACCAGCGGTGGCCAACGCCCAGCACCGCTCGATTGTTCAGCCCGCCCTGACCCGATTCGAGCTGGTACTCGCCGTACGCTCGTCCTGCCCGCTGTTGGCCAAGGCTCTCCTCCCCACCGACGATACTTGTCGAAACCAGCCGGCCGCCACGATTCTCGAAGCGCTCGCTGGCGTAGACCGAAGCCTTCTCGGAGAGCGGAGTCTTGAGGCTGAGCTGGAGAGAGGTGTCACCGTTCCAGCGAATCGCCGCGTTGCCTCCCAGCTTGAAGCCTTTGCCCAAGGAATAGTCGCCGCCCACGGTGGTGGCGACGCCGGCCAGGGCGTTGGCAAGGTCACGATCCGGCTGCGACGAATAGCGGAAAGCGGGTGCGAGCACTGGATCGTTCTCCGACGAGGTGAACTGGAGCTCTTGACCTGCCCGCAACGTCAGCCGCGAGGAAACCGAATAGGTGAACAAGGTGCCGAGACCAAAACGGTGAGTGTCCACCTGGGGTGTGACCCCGTCGGCGAGAACCGCGGTGCTCGAGATTCCCTGGTGAGTGGCCTCGATCTTGAGCCCTGCCTGGCGCCAGGACCGCGCCCATTGCAGGCGGGTCAGGTGCGTGGTGCGCTCGTCGAACGCCAGCGGAGAAGGGTTCGCCGTGACATCCTGCGGAGTCGGACCCAGCCGAGGAACCTCGGCGACCTCGGTGTCGTGCCGCAAGACGATCGAATCCCTGCCGCCGAGGACGTAGGTAGCCTCGCCGCCAACCTTGGTGCGTCCCTGCTCGAGAATGGTGCCACCGGAGAAGAATCCTCGGTCGAGATCCTGAGCATATGCTCGCAATCGAAGGTTCTCTGCCCAGGCTGCTCGGAGGAAATCGGCAGCCTGCGATTCCAGCTCCAGCTTCCACGCCCCGTGCGTTCCCCTGGCACTCGTCGACGCCGGCATGGCCACGGCGTTCAAGCCCTGGTACGTCAGACCGCCATCCACGGAAACGAAATTGCCAGCGTCGGTGGCCTCGCTTCTGGCGAGCTCCAGGTGGATGACGGTGTGCTTGCGCGGACGATAGCTCGCATCGGCGGCGAGCAACCGATAGTCACCGAGCCCGCTCGCGTCGCTTCTTCCCTCGCCGACCACGCCCGCACCAATCGACAACACGTCGAACAGCGTGTCGCGCAGGTACAGACCGGCCGCCGCGCCGCCTTCGTTGTCGCTGGCCTCGTACTCGTAGCCGACCGTCACGTACACCGGATTGCCGTCGAGCGGGGTGAGCGCCGCGTCGAGGTTGTCGACGATGGACGAACCGTCGACCTCGGACGGAATCGGCTCCTTGAACATGATCCGGCCGGCAACGTAGTCGATGAGGTAGTCGGCTTCGCGAACCAACGCACGTTCGCTCAGCACCAGTCCGTTGTCGCGATCCCGCACCACCAGAGTCACTCGCTCTCCACCCTCGACGATACGGCCGTGACGCAGGTAGTAGAGCGAGCCACCGGTCGCCCGCAGCACGTTGACGTCTCGCACCAGGCGGTCATCGCCGAGGCTGCCGAAGGCCTTCGCCTCCTGCTTCACTCGACCGAACGCCTTCTTGAAGTCCACCTCGGCACCGTAGACCGCGCGATCGTAGCGGAACAGCTCTCCCGAGCTCAGCCCGGTGCGGAAGTTGCCAATCGTGGCCTTGCCGTGGTCGGACTCGACCAGCAGGTAGAGCTTCCCGCGAGCATTGGCGTCCTTGACCTCGGCTGCCGAATCCCCGTAGACCGGGTAGTCGCGATAGGGATCGATGGCCTGGCGGAAAAACTCCTCGTACTCGGCCTGCTTGGCAGTATCGAGATGGCCGACGATCTTCAACGGTCCGAGCCTGCCCGCCCGCATTCTTCCTCGGTAGTAGAGAGCCGCCCTGCCGTGGAGCAGCACGGGACCGGCCGACACCGAGGTGTGCGAGCTCGTGCCGTCGAGCCACGAAGAATCGGCGGTGAAGCCGCTGCCAATGCCAGTCTGGTAGGCAGTCGCGACCGCGCCATCGGCAACGGCGAGGACGAAATGCTGGCTGTCGGAAACGACCACTGGCCAGCTTATCGTGGCCACATTGCCGTCGGAATCGGTGGACTCGACCATCAGTGCCGAGCCACCGATTGGCAGAGTGACAATCTCGTCGAAGACTCCCTCCGCGCTCACCATCACCTCGGCGCCGTTGATCCGAATCTTGTTTTGCGGATTCGTCCGACCATTCACCCATAGTTCCGGCGCCGTGAGCTTGAGCCCGCGCGGCGGCAGCATGACCGTGAGCTCCGCTGCCCGCACCTCACGATCCCCGACCGGTTGTACCCCACCATTCCAATCCCCAGTACCAACGCCGGTACCAGTGCCGGTGCCAGTGCCAGTGCCGGTGCTCGTGCCGGTGCTCGTGCTCGTGCTCGCGGTCCCGGTCGTGCTCGCATCGCCAGCGACCTTCAACTCCAGCACTGGCCCGCTGTCGAGGCGGGACTCGTCCGGCTGGACGGTAGCCACCGCCGCGGACGCCGGCACCGGTGTGGTCACCGGTGTGGTCACCGGTGCAGCTACCTGCGTCTCCGCAATCGTGAGCGTCGTGACTGCTCGCCGACCATCGGAGGCCACCATCTCGAGTTGGACGGTTCCCCCTTGGACGAAAGGAACCTCTTTGCTAAAGGAGTTGTTCTCTATCGTCACGTTTTCGCCGGCGATGCGGACGGCTGCCGCCTGGCCTGGCGGCGGTGGCACCATCACCGTCTTGACCTCTTCGTCGATAGCTGGCGCTACCTTGATCACTACTCGCTTGTTGCGCTGCCGTCCCTGTCTGGTGCGCGGCACAAAGAGCGGATCGAGTGGGCCTCGCCCACTGGCGACGATTCTGGTCTCGACAATGCCCTTGCCAGCGAGCAGTCTCCTGGCCACCTCAGCCTGTAGCTGGGTGATGGCGATCCCGGCGTCGGGTTTGCCTGTTCCGTCGGAGTGCACCTCCACGATGACATTGTCGCCGGCAGTGATGCGGCCAACCAAGGCGTCGATCTGGCTGCGAAGCAAAGGTGTTGCGGCGGGACGCATGGCAGTCCCGCGGATGAGCTCGCCGCGGAGAATCTCCGTCCAGGTCCTGACAATGGGAACCCCGTAGGCAACGCCGAAGCTCACGTAGGCGCTGGCTGCCTCGTCACCTTCGCGACCCGAGACAGTCAGCCTGGCAAGGTATGTCGAATCGGACGACACTGGACTACCGTCGTCGGCCAACCCGTCCCAGGCCACATCGACGGGCGACTCGGCCTCGAAGGTGCG
>JAZDLZ010000052.1:0-4045 GCA_043801535.1 Pseudomonadota bacterium | reverse complement strand
GGACTTGAGGGATAGGCTGAATTGGGAGCGATCCTCGCGCACTGTGAGCTGGCTGGTGACTACGTGGTTGAGCAAGTCGACGTTGGTCTTGTGCCTCTTGAATGGCTCTGCACCAGCAGCCTCGTGGATGCGCTCGGCATACTTGCCGAAACTGTCCACCAGCGCGAAGCACAGGGGAAAGTCGAGTCGGTAGATGCTCTTGAACACACGCACGGTTGCTGCCCTCCGAAAGTCTCCTCTAACTCTGGGGCAGGGTCAACAGGTTGCCATGCTCGTGCCAAAAACTGACAACAGACGACTTGTTGTTGCCTGGCTGTCGAGTGGCCAATGATGCTGCGGCCAAGCCAACGAGAAATGGGCTCGATATGCACACCACTATGCACACCACCTGAGCGAAACGGAGGGAACGTCCAGGTTCGCCCCAAAATCGCTAACCCCCTGATTTGTAACGGCTGGGACCGGCCCGAAACGCTGTCTCGGCAACTTCCCAAGCTGAAGGTCGTGGGTTCGAGTCCCATATCCCGCTCTGAAAAGTAAGCCAAAAACAACGAGTTAGAAGACGTCATATGAGTGTCTGGCTGGCCGGCGTGTGTTGCCGATGTCGGTCCAACCGTCGAGGTTGGCGACGGCCTGGACACCGACTGCGATGGGGGTCGGCAGATGAAGGCTTCGACACGAGCACCGACGCGGCCAACTGCGGTGCCTGCGGGGTTGCCTTTGACTTCGCGACAGACGGCACCCCTGGCGATGTCGCCACCGCGTGCGAGGCGGTGAGCGGGCCGGCCGTGAAGCCAGGGCTCGCTGCGACTCCGGATGGAACCGTGGCCTTGTGCTACGTCACCCACGCGCCGGCCTACGACGCCTGGTGCGGCAGGTACGGTCTGCTTCCCGGCAGCGGCGTCGGCGGGATTCGCCCATGAGCGATACGCTTGTCGACTATGGTCACTATGGCGACACCGCCTTCCGGACGGTGCGGATCGGCGCGCAGTGGTGGCTCCTTCGCGAAGACCTCGATCCACCCTACGGGGTGACCATCGAGAGGGTGAACGACGACGGCACCCAGGACGCTTCGATTCCGCTACCCGCCATAGGCGTTGCCGCCGGCACCAGCAGAATGAGTGTCTCCGGGAGGCTTCGGTACCACGTTGGGCGGCGTTGGCGACGCACACATTGTGAAGATCGACACATCGGGACCTGGCGGCAGTCTCCTGGCTACGGAGCAAATAGCGCCAGTTTCTCGTCGGAGAATGCGCGACATGGACGTAGGACCTAATCGATTTGCAAGAAAGGTGGCTCTCCGTCGAGAACACCTCGCGTAGCCAGGAGACTGCCGCTAGTAGGGGTGGCGAGTCGGGCTATGTTCTTCGGCGACTTGAATTCGGCTCCAGGATGGTGAGAGCTCCGATGATGCGCTCTTCGCTCGCGTCCAACAGGAAGCTGACGAGACGTTTCGTAACTGACTTCGAGGAGAGCGACGGCATTCGTGCGACAACGAGACCGGGCGTGCTCGCTGGTGGAGTGGCGACCAGGTTGGCGAATCGGCGCAGGTCCATGGTGACGAGCACGCGTCCCTCCTCGCAGGCGAGGGCAAGCACCCGATCGTCGTCCGCACCGGTGAGGCCGAGCTCTCGGATATCCACGGCGTCGATTCCGGCCTCGCGGAGCGCAGGGGCGATACTGCCAGGCAAGTTCTCGTCGCAGAGGAGCTTCATGCCGCGTGGGTGTCAGTGAGAGGCTCGATCTCTTCGCGTGCCAGACGGGCGGCGAAGGCGAGCGCGGCAAGAACGTCCGCGCGCTCGAGTTGTGGATACTCGCGGAGGATTTCCTCGATTGAGTCGCCCGCCGCCAGGAAGCCCAGCAGAACGTGAACGGGAACGCGAGTGCCCCGAATGTGCGGCTGACCGCCGCAAATCGCCGGGTTCGAGGCGATCCGTTGTTCGTTGGTACTCATATTTTCAGTTTAGCGCTCCTTGGTGATCGACACCACTCGGGTTCGTACGCAGCGGTCCAATCTCAAGTTGGAGGACGACCAGTGAAGGACTACCACATCAACATCTTCTTCAGCGACGAAGACGGTGGCTACGTCGCCGACATTCCGGATCTGGAGTCGTGCTCTGCCTTTGGAGACACGCCAGAAGAGGCGATGGCCATCATCCAATTGCCGGTGGCCACCGGTACGATGCTGCCGTTCCAGGCATAGCCGGTGCGGGTCTTCTTGAATTTGCCGACGACTGAGCTCAGGCGGGACAGCGTCTCCGCCGGACGATCATCACGGCCGGTTTGGGTCCGTCGATCTGCCGGATGTCGGTATGGCCTGAGAAACGCAGCAGCGCAGTAGATGGCCGAGAGATCGTCAGAGGCGAGCATTCGGTGTGCTCGCTGGCGAGCGAGAGATAGCCAGCTCGATCGGTCCTTGCCTTCGCCGTTCAGCCACACCCAGTAGAAGAGCGCCACCTTGGCTCGGAAGTCCGCGTTGTCCTCGACTGCATCCGGATGCTCGACAGTGTCGGCATAGTTGTTCTGATGCGGCCGCACCTTGCGGAACGAGCAATACGTCAGACGATCGAGACCGCTCAGGGCAGCGTTCTTTTGGTGGCCGTTCGCCGAAACCAAACAATGTCGATGTGTTCAGGCGCAGTTTCAGGGAAGTAGGGCCGACAACAGCATTCGCCTGATCGGGCGTCTCGGCTCGTTCCCTCCGCTGCAGAACAGGCCAAGCGGGTAGGTAGGGCGGGGAGGCTGTTGATCGCGTCCCGGGTCGTATCGCGCACGTAGACTTCGCGAGGGGTCGTAGCAAGGCGCTGTGCTTCATCCTTGGCTGTTGCCGACAGCAGTGCCTTGGCCTGCTTGCGACGTTCTTCCACTGCTGCTGCTCGCTTGTCTGCCTTTGCGAGCCGACGCTGTGCCTTTGCTCGCGTGCCGACAGTGCCACGAGGAGCGGCACTGTTCCCATCTCCGCATCGACGATGGTCAGTCGACCCAGCTCCCCGTTGCCCTTCACCTCGTGCCAAAAACTGACAACAGACGAGTTGTTGCCTGGCAGGACACTTCCAGTCATGCACCATGGTCACATGGGGTACAACCACCCGTTTGCGAACCAACCTGCGGGTGGAGCACGGCAATGCGGCTAGCCGGACTTGCCGCTTTCATCGACGGATGGCAGCGTTGTCTCCCCCGGTGCTGCTGGTGCCGATGTTGACGAAGCGGCCGATGCAGTCGGCATCGGTTCTGTCGTAGCAGTCGGAGGTGCCACTGCGGGTGGCGCCTTTTCCGCTAGCGCAGCGGGCGCTGCAGGCTGATCGCCAGTTTTGGTGGCAGGCTGAACGGCTTGGCCAGACTTGGGAGGTTGTGCAGGCTTCGCTGGCTTGGCGGCACCGTCTACCTTGTCCGGTTTTTCGCTGCCCGCCGCGAGCCGTTCTTTCCAGCGGGCGGGCCGGGGATCGGGATCCCAGCGAGTCGTTGGTTCGACGACCCGTAGGAATCCGGGCTGGGTTCTTACTTCGATGTCGCCGAAAACGCGTGCTTGGCAGGCAAGACGAAGAGCTCCATGTCCTGCTCGCCGGATTTTTTCCCATATCGTCCGAGGGCCGAGCGCATTTGCCGCCTGCTCTAGAACCCAGACCTTGGGTTGGTGTAGGCGTACGCCAGCACGATTGGCTGCTTCTTCTATGGTCTTTCCAGCGTCGATTTCTACGGTGGTGACTTCGTTGAGAAAGCTGACCCTTGGCATGTAGCGGTTCTATAGCTTGAGCGATGGAAAGGGTCAACCAGCATGAGCTACAAACGCTCGGATTCTTGGACTTGACCCTCGTTTCGGTGTTTCGGTCACCGTGTTGCCGGGCGATCAGGTGATCAGTCGTTGGGGGGGGCGATGACTTGATCACCCCCAGATCCCCAGGATCCCTTGGGGTGTGAACAAAAGCCGTTGGTTGTGCTGTTCCCTGTGCCTAGTCCCTAGTTCCTTGTTCCATTCCTCTTTCGAGGTGCTATTCTCGCCGCAGCAATCGGCGGCGCGACGGTGACATGGCACTCCAATGAATGGCCG
>JAZDLZ010000133.1:0-3058 GCA_043801535.1 Pseudomonadota bacterium | reverse complement strand
CATCGTGGACGCGGAAAGTCGGATCCTCGGTGACGAGCTTGGCCAAGCCGAAATCGAGCTTTTCCTTTTCCGAAAGGGTTTGCGGCTCGATGGCCGAGAAGATCACTGGCTCGTAGGTGTCGATCCGCTCGAGGAGAATCGGGTTCCCGGGATCGCAGAGAGTGTCCCCGGTGGTGGCGTGCTTGAGCCCCATCGCTGCAACGATCATTCCGGCCACCGCTCGGTCGATGCGCTCTCGCTTGTCGGCGTGTACCTGAAACAGGCGGGCGATCTTCTCGGTCTGCCCTGCGCGCACGTTCAACACATCGCTGCCGGGTCGCAGCACGCCGGAGAAAACGCGCAAGTAGACGACCTTGCGTCCTTCGTCCATAGCGATCTTGAACGCCAGCGCGGCGGCCGGCTCCTTGTCGTCGGGACGACGGAGCAGTTTGGTGGCCGGGTCGCGGGGGTCGACTCCTTCGACGGGAAGAATGTCGATGGGTGCAGGAAGATAGTCGACGACCGCCTCGAGGAGTGGCTGGATCCCCCGATTGCGGAGCGCTGCACCGGCAAGGACTGGCACCAGTTTCACGTCGATGCAGCTCCGGCGCAGCGATGCCTTGATGTCCGCGGAGCTGATTTCCTTTCCTTCGAGAAAAGCCTCGGCGATGGCGTCGTCGACATCGGCCAGGGTTTCGATGAGGCGCTCGCGCGCGGCGTTGGCGGCGTCCACGAGATCGGCAGGGACGTCGCCGACTGCTGGCGGATCCGTCTCGTCGCCGGTGAAGACGATCGAGCGCATTGCCACCAGATCGACGACGCCACGGTAGGTGTCCTCGGCACCGATGGGAATCTGGATCGGCGCAGGTCGGGCACCGAGTCGCTTGGCGATCTCCGCGACGACCATGTCGAAGTCGGCGCCGACGCGATCCATCTTGTTGACGAAGGCGAGGCGCGGCACCCGGAATTTGTCGGCCTGGTGCCAGACCGTCTCGGATTGTGGCTCGACCCCGTCGACCGCCGAAAAGACCACGACCGCTCCGTCGAGAACCCGCAGGCTTCTTTCGACCTCGATGGTGAAGTCGACGTGGCCAGGTGTGTCGATCAGATGGATCTCGTGCCCGTGCCAGGAGAACACCGTGGCCGCGGCAGTGATGGTGATGCCTCGCTCGCGTTCCTGAGGCATCCAGTCCATTTGGGTGTCTCCCTCGTGTACCTCACCAATCTTGTGGATCTTCCCCGAGTGGAAGAGCATGCGCTCGGTAACGGTGGTCTTGCCGGCGTCGATATGGGCAACGATGCCGATGTTGCGTACTTTGTCGATCTTGGCCATTGGCTTGGGGACTATATCGGGGTGACCGCATGCGTTACAATCGCCACCATGATTCGGGGAGCCACAAAGTATCTCGTGGGTCTTGCTGCCGGGTTGACTGTGGTTGGCCTGGCCGCGACACCCGTCAAGGCAGAAGATCCCTTGCAAGCCGCTGGGATCTACGACGAGGGTCGAGCGCACTTCAAGGCGGCAACGGAGGCAGAGAAGGCCGGCGATAGCGATACCGCCTTGCGTGAGTATGCTCTCGCCTACAAGCTGAGCAAGGATCCCAAGCTCTTTTACAACCTCGCCAAGGTTTCCGAGGTAGCCGGGCGGAGCGAGGAAGCAGCGATTTTCTATCGACGATACTTGAAGGAAGCAACGGTTGCGGATGCAGCAAGACAGGAAGTCATGGACAAGCTGGCCATGCTGGAGGGAACCCCTCTGCCAGGCGCGGAAGGCTCCGGGCAAGACCAAGCTCTAGAGGGCTCGTCATCGGCGGCGTCGGCGGCGTCGGCGGCATCGCCAGCGGAGACAGCGACAACGGCGGCACCAGCGGAGAGCGGCGACAGCGCCGCCGGTGCTGGCGCCGGCGCCGGCGCGAGTGGGACTGGTGAGGGGGAGGCGGTGGATCCCTTGCTTGCCATTCTCGGCGAAGACACCGTCACCGAAGTCGAGGCGCTGCCGCCTGCACCTATTACCAGATTCCGGCCGCGTTGGCAGACCACTGCTGCCTGGGCCTCGGTCGGAGTGAGCGCTGCCCTGCTCGCCGCCGGGGGAGTCATCAGCACGTCGGCGGTGGCCCGCGGCGACGACATGAAGCGTCTGGGCAGGCAGACCGATCCCGAGACCGGGTTGCCGTTGAAGTACGAAGGCACCGTGAAGAGCCAGTATGAAAACGCCGAGGACGAAGGACAGTTCTTTGGGCGGTTGTCGACCCTGGTGTTCCTCGGCGCCGGACTGGCAGCTTGTTCTGCCATTGTTTTCTTCGTTGTCGACCAGCCGATCGAGCAGGCAGAAAAGGCGCCAGCTCCAGAAGAGGAATCGATTGTCTGGCATTTTCAGCCAATGATCGTGCCACACGGTGGCGGCCTCTCTGCCAGTTGGGGGTTCTGATGACTCGCATGCGCGCAATCACGATTCTGGTGCTCGTTGGCTGCTGCACTGGGTGGCTTGTCGCTGGCTGCTTCTCACCGAGCAAGCCCAGGTGCGCCTTCCTGTGCGGCGAAAAGAACGAATGTCCGAGTGGCTATCAGTGCGGTCCAGACAAACGATGTCACTTGCTCGACAAGTCGGGTGCCTTGCAGGCCTGTGACGATGACTTGGCCGACGCCGAACCGAAGGACGGCGCCACGACACTCGACGGAGCCGGGACAGGTGACGGCGCCACAACGGGCGACAGCGCCACGATCGACAGCGCCACAACGGGCGACAGTGTTGCTACCACCGACAGCACGGCGGGCGACGCGGGTACCAGGGATGCTGCCGGTTCGAGCGACGCTGCTGATTGAGAGCTGCCGCAACTGACATAGGCAACTCTTCAAGCGGCCCTTCTTTGCCTGTCGCGTGCTTGGCTGTCTATCCCCTTCCTTCGCCAGGGTCCTCTCTATTGGCCCCGAAACTGTGGCCGGGGACAGTTGCAGGGCCACTGCCCGATACCGCGATGTGACGCCTGATCAACTCGGCACCTCGGCACCAAAGACTTGCTCTGCCATGTACTGGTTTCCCGTATTGGCAATCCCATCGCTCCAATACACGAGGCAGGCC